>JBKDAC010000025.1:0-5952 GCA_046316515.1 Sandaracinobacter sp.
GACGCAGATCGCGACCATCGCGCTCGCGGCCCGCTTCGAGGCGCCGGTGGCCGTGACGCTTGGCACAACCGCCGGCATGATGCTGGCCAATGTGCCGGCGGTGATCTTTGCCGACAAGCTGCTGAAGATATTGCCGCTGAAGCTTCTGCGACTGGCAGCAGCGCTGATCTTTGCCGCACTTGGTGTCGCGACTCTGCTGGCATGAGAGTGTTTGCCCCCCTGCTGCTGCTGACAGCCGCTCCGGTGGCGTCAGGCCCCTTCGATGCGCCGGTCACGCTTCGGGATGGGCGCGTCATCAACCTGTGGTGCGATGGCAAGCGCGGCCCCGTGATCGTCTTCGACAGCGGTTGGTCTGCCGACAGCCGGGCCTGGCGGCGGGTGATGGCCGGCCTTTCCGATCGCCACCGCGTCTGCGCGCAGGATAGGGCAGGGCAGGGCAACAGCAGCCCCGGGCCCCTTCCACGCGATGGAGAGACCGTGGCGCGTGATCTTCACGCCGCACTAACGCGCGGGCCGGTGCCCAGGCCCTGGGTTCTGGTCGGGCATTCGCTCGGTGGGCTCAACATGCGCCACTTCGTGCGGCTGGTCCCCAATGATGTTGCGGGGCTGGTGCTGGTGGACCCCTCGTCACCCACGGTGCCCGGCGCCTTTCCGGCCCAGGTGGCGCGGGCAAAGGGGTGCGTCGATGCGCTGAAAAGCGGCAATTTTCCCCCCGAACGGCCAGAGCTCGCGCGCTGCAAGGGCGAGAATCCCGCCGGGGCGCTGGCCCGTTGGAAGGCGCGGCTGTCGGAAATCGACTCCATCGGGCGCACCACGTCCGAGGGGCTGAAGGCGCAGCGGGCTGGAAGCCTGGCGGTTCCGCTGATCGTGCTGCGGCCCGGCGGACAGGCAAAGCTGCCAGAGGGTCAGCCCTTCACCGACCCGCTGGCAAGCCTGTCGACGAAGGGCGAAGCCCGGCTGATCGAAGGCTCGGGCCATATGATGATGTTCGACAGACCCGACGCAGTTGTGCAGGCCGTGAAGGACGTGCTGAAGGCTGCGAAAGCGGACTAGAATTCCGCAACCCGGCTGGGCGGTGTGACGGGCAGGCCGTCGATGCTCCGCGTGCGGGTGCTGACCTTCTCGAGCCGTGCGACCTGGTCCTGCTGGGCGTGATACTTGTTCAGCGTGTCGCGTTCGCGCGCGAAGGCCATATGGGGCACGCCCCATCCGCAGCTGGTTTGCACGCTCTCCACATCGATCCGGAAGCTGTCCATTCCCTTGGGGCTGAGCTTGATCCTGGCGCCGGCCGCCGCGGTTGCCACGAAAAAGACCGGCTGCTTCGCGATGAAAGCCCGATGGTCGTCACTCATGCAACCAGAATGCCACCGTTGCCAACCATCGCAAGGGGGCGTTGTCAGTCGCGGAACGGATCCCGCACCAGGATGGTGTCGTCGCGTTCGGGGCTGGTGCTGACCAGTGCCACCGGGCAGTCGATCAGCTCCTCGATGCGGCGGATATACTTGATCGCCGCCGCCGGCAGGTCGGCCCAGCTGCGCGCGCCCTGCGTGCTTTCCTGCCAGCCTTCGAAACACTCATAGACAGGTTTCGCAGCGGCTTGATCGGATGCACTTGACGGCAGATGGTCCAGCTGGCGGCCATTCACCTCATATCCGGTGCAGACCAGCAGTTTGTCGAAGCCGTCCAGCACGTCGAGCTTGGTCAGCGCGATCCCGTCCACCCCCGACAGCGTGATCGATTGGCGCACCAGCGCCGCGTCGAACCAGCCGCAGCGGCGCTTGCGGCCCGTGACGGTTCCGAACTCGCGGCCCCGTTCGCCCAGCCGTTCGCCGGTGGCGTCGGTCAGTTCGGTCGGGAAGGGGCCCGAGCCGACACGGGTGGTATAGGCCTTCACGATTCCCAGCACATAGGACAGCGCCGAGGGCCCCATGCCCGAGCCCGCAGCCGCCTGGCCTGCCACCACGTTCGACGAAGTGACAAAGGGATAGGTGCCGTGATCGACGTCCAGCAGCACGCCCTGCGCGCCTTCGAACAGGATTCGCGCCCGCTGGCGCCGCTTGGCAGCCAGCGTCACCCACACGGGCGCGGCATAGGGCAGGATCTCGGGCGCGATTGCGCGCAGTTCGTCCAGCAGCGCGGCCCGATCGATCGGCTCTACGCCAAAGCCGGCGCGCAGCGCATTGTGGTGGGCGAGCAGCCGGTCGATCTGCGGGGCGGCGCTTTCCAGATCGGCGAGGTCGCACACGCGCAGCGCCCGGCGGCCCACCTTGTCCTCATAGGCCGGGCCAATGCCGCGGCGCGTGGTGCCGATCTTGCCCGCACCCGACGCATCCTCGCGCAGGGCGTCGAGATCACGGTGAAAGGGTAGGATCAACGGGCAGCTGTCGGCGACCATCAGCTTTTCGGGATTGATGGAAACGCCCTGCGCGCGCAGGCGCGCGATCTCGTCGCGCAGCGCCCACGGGTCCAGCACCACGCCGTTGCCGATGCAGCTGAGCGTCCCGCGCACGATGCCGGAGGGAAGCAGCGACAGCTTGTAGACCTGGTCGCCAACAACAAGCGTGTGGCCGGCATTGTGGCCGCCCTGAAAGCGGACGACGACGTCGGCCCGCGCCGACAGCCAGTCGACGATCTTGCCCTTGCCCTCGTCACCCCATTGGGCGCCGATCACGACCACATTAGCCAAGCAGAATTCCTTTCCTGTCAGCCCTTAGCGACAGGTTCGCGTCCATTCCAGACGTGCGAGCAGCCTTCGTCGGAATCCATGGTAGAAAGCGCCTGCACGGTGGCCCAGCCCTCCGCCCTCAGCCGCGCTGCGACGTCCGACAAAGTCCCTTCCGGCAGGAAGATCCGCCGCCGTTGAGAGGCACCCAGGCCCGCATCGACCAGCATGTCGACATAGAGCGACACGCCGACGGCCTGCTCGTCGGTGCCGTCGGGATGGCGCACGCGATAGGCGCCGCCCCTGCCGATCTCGGCCCGCAGCGGCGTGCCCGCAACGCTGCCGAACAGCGAGACGCCGACCCAGCTGTGATATTCAAAGCCATGCCGCTCGGTCGGGTCGATCGTGATCCGCACGCCGGGCAGCGCCTCTGCCAGTGCGCGCAGCCGGGCGGTCAGCTCGGGCGCGATTCGGGCGAGGCGCGGAAGGGCGGTCTCGGCCGGGCCGGCGGCCTCCAGCAGGGCGCGATAGGGGGTGCGGCCAGGGGCGGCGAGCGCACCCCAGTCCTTGCCGTCGAGCGCGGCGAGCAGCCCTTCGACATCGGAAACCGGCCAGGCGCCCGACGCGAGCTCGGGCACCAGTTCGGGCGTGGTGAGGTCAACCGACAGGTCGGTGACGCCGGCGGCAGACAGCGCCTCGATCGCGGTGGTGATCAGTTCGGCAAGTGCCGGCACATCGTCGGTGCCCACAAGCTCGGCACCCGCCTGGGTCAGTTCCCGCTCGGGCGACAGCTGGCCGGCCCGGCCGCGCAGCACAGGGCCGGCATAGGCCACGCGCAGTGGGCGCGGGGCAGCCGACAGCCGGGTCGCCGCAATGCGGGCGACCTGGCCGGTAATGTCGGGCCTGAGCGCAAGTCCCTCGCCCGTGGTCGGGTCCGACGTGCGGAAAAGGGCGCCTCCCAGCGGCTTGCCCAGCCAGCGCTGCAGCGAGGCCTCGGCCTCGACCAGCGGGGGCGCGACACGCTCGTAGCCACGCGCGGCAAAGGCATCGACAACGGTGCGCACAAGCTGCGAGGCAGCCTCGGCGGCAGGCGGAAGCCTGTCACGGAAGCCGGGGGGCAGCAGCGCCCCCCGGATACCTGCCTGTTGGTCGGCGCTGCTCACCCGAACTTCAGCGCCTTCACCGTCTTCACGCCGGGCAGGCGGCAGATGTCCCACAGGGTAGGCTCGTCCACGCCTTCATCCACCGACAGCAGCAGGATCGCCTCGGCGCCCGCATCCCGGCGGCCCAGGTGGAAGGTGCCGATGTTGACGCCGGCTTCGCCCAGCCGCGTGCCCAGGCGCCCGATGAAGCCCGGCTTGTCCTCGTTGATGATGAACAGCATCCGCGGGGCGAAATCGGCCTCCACCTTGATACCGAAAATCTCAACCAGGCGGGGCTGGGCAGCGCCGAACAAGGTGCCGGCGACCGAGCGTTCGCCGCTCGCCGTCTTCACCCGCACCCGCACCAGCGTCTGGTAGTCGGTGTCGCGCTCATGCCGCACTTCGGCGACCTCGATGTTGCGATCACGCGCCATGGACGGCGCGTTCACCATGTTCACCGTGTCAGAGAAGGTGCGCATCAGCCCCGCGAGCACCGCGCCGGTGATCGGCTTTATGTTCAGTTGGGCGGCAGCGCCTTCCACCTCGACGGTCACGCTCCGCAGCTCGTCGGATTCCAGCTGGCCCACCAGCTGGCCCAGATGCTCGGCCAGCGCCATGTAGGGCTTCAGCTTGGGGGCATCCTCGGCCGACAGACTGGGCATGTTGAGCGCGTTGGTCACGCCG
This sequence comes from Sandaracinobacter sp., assembly GCA_046316515.1. GTDB lineage: Bacteria > Pseudomonadota > Alphaproteobacteria > Sphingomonadales > Sphingomonadaceae > Sandaracinobacteroides. The sequence goes on from JBKDAC010000025.1 coordinate 4,489, forward strand.
CCCGTCAGCAGGAAGTCAGCCATCTGCTCGGCCACCTGGATCGCCACATTCACCTGCGCCTCGTCGGTCGATGCGCCCAGGTGCGGGGTTGCGATGAAGTTGGGCGTGCCGAACAGCGGATGCTCGTGCGCCGGCTCTTCCACGAACACATCCAGCGCCGCGCCGCCGATATGGCCCGAATCCAGGCCCGCCTTCAGCGCCGCCTCGTCGATCAGGCCGCCGCGCGCGCAGTTGATGATGCGCACGCCCTTCTTGGTCTTGGCCAGGTTCTCGGCCGACAGGATGTTGCGGGTGCTGTCTGTCAGAGGCGTATGCAGCGTGATGAAGTCGGCCTTCGCCAGCAGATCGTCCAGCGTCACCTTCTCGACACCCAGGTCCTTGGCCCGCTCGGGCGTCAGGAAGGGGTCGAAGGCGATCACCTTCATCTTCAGCCCCAGCGCCCGGTCGGCAACGATGGAGCCGATGTTGCCGCAGCCGATCAGGCCGAGCACCTTCGAGGTGACCTCGACACCCATGAAGCGGTTCTTCTCCCACTTGCCGGCTTGGGTCGAGGCGTCGGCCTCGGGCAGCTGGCGGGCAAGTGCGAACATCATGGCGATTGCATGCTCGGCGGTGGTGATGCTGTTCCCGAACGGGGTGTTCATCACCACGATGCCGCGCGCGGTGGCGGCCGACACGTCGACATTGTCGACGCCGATGCCGGCGCGGCCGATCACCTTCAGTTTCTTCGCCGCGTCGAGCATAGGCGCAGTCGCCTTGGTGGCCGAGCGGATGGCAAGGCCGTCATAGTCGCCGATGATCGCGATCAGCTCGTCCTTGGTCAGGCCGGGCTTCTCGTCCACCTCGATCCCGCGGGCACGGAAGATTTCGGCGGCCCTTGGGGACATCTTGTCGGAAATCAATACCTTGGGCATGTCTCAGGCCTCCTTGGCGGTGGCGTAGGCCCAGTCGAGCCATGGGATCAGCGCTTCGATGTCTGCGGTGTCAACGGTCGCGCCGCACCAGATCCGAAGCGAAGGCGGGGCATCGCGATAGCCGTTGATGTCGAAGGCGACGCCCTCCTTCTCCAACAGCGAGGCCATCGCCTTGGGCAGCTCGGCCGGCCCGTCGATGTTCACGCAGACCGAGGTGTTCGACCGTGTCGCCGGGTCGACCGCAAGGTTCGACGCCCAGGGGGTGCGATCCACCCAGGCATTCAGCGCGGCGGCATTGGCGGCGGCCCGCGCCAGCAGGGCAGGGAGCCCGCCGATCGACTCGGCCCAGCGCAGTGCGTCGAGATAATCCTCGACTGCCAGCATGGACGGCGTGTTGATTGTCTCGCCCTCGAAAATGCCCTCGATCAGCTTGCCGCCCTTGGTCATGCGGAAGATCTTGGGCAGCGGCCAGGCCGGCGTATGGCTTTCCAGCCGCTCAACCGCGCGGGGGCCGAGGATCAGGATGCCATGCGCGCCTTCGCCACCCAGC
>JBKDAC010000026.1:0-6915 GCA_046316515.1 Sandaracinobacter sp.
CGCCGGACGAGCCGCCGCTCACCACGACGCGCCACCCGGCGCCGGCGGTCGCTCCCCCCACGTTCTCGCCGCACCATGCCGGTGCGGCCTCGATCCTGGGCGCGATCAACTTCATCACCACCATCTTCAACATGCGCGCGCCGGGCATGACGCTGCACAAGATGCCGCTGTTCGTGTGGTCGGTGCTGGTCACCGCCTTCCTGCTGCTGCTGTCGCTGCCCGTGCTGGCCGGTGCCATCACCATGCTGCTGACGGACCGCAACTTCGGCACCACCTTCTTCGATCCGGCCGGCGGCGGCGACCCGGTGCTGTACCAGCACCTGTTCTGGTTCTTCGGCCACCCCGAAGTGTACATCATGATCCTGCCGGCCTTCGGCATTGTCAGCCAGGTTATCTCCACCTTCAGCCGCAAGCCCGTCTTCGGTTATCTGGGCATGGCCTATGCGATGGTTGCCATCGGCTTCGTTGGCTTCATCGTCTGGGCGCACCACATGTTCACCACGGGCATGAGCGTGAACACCAAGATGTACTTCACCGCCGCCACGATGATCATCGCGGTGCCGACCGGCATCAAGATCTTCTCGTGGATCGCCACCATGTGGGGCGGCAAGCTGACGTTCCAGACCCCGATGTTGTGGGCGCTGGGCTTCATCTTCATGTTCACGGTCGGCGGTGTTACCGGCATCGTCCTGTCGAACGGCGGTGTCGACACCTACATGCACGACACCTACTACGTCGTCGCCCACTTCCACTATGTGCTCTCGCTGGGTGCCGTGTTCGGCCTGTTTGCGGGCTTCTACTACTGGTTCAGCAAGATGTCGGGCCGGGAGTATAACGAGTTCCTGGGCAAGCTGCACTTCTGGGTGTTCTTCATCGGCGTGAACGTGCTGTTCTTCCCGATGCACTTCCTGGGCCAGGACAGTATGCCGCGGCGGATTCCGGACTATCCGGAAGCCTTTGCCTATTGGAACGAGATCGCTTCCTACGGCTACGCCATCATGCTGGCCGGCATGGGCATCTTCTTCCTCAACGTCATCTGGTCGCTCGTCGCCGGCCGCAAGGCTGCCGACAACCCCTGGGGCGAAGGTGCAACCACCCTCGAGTGGACGCTCTCCTCGCCCCCGCCGTTCCACCAGTTCGAGACTGTCCCCGACCTGCGGAACGTGAAGGGCGCGCACTGAGGCCCTGATGGCGAGCAATCCTTCCATCGCGGAACAGGGAAGGGCGCCCACCGGCGCCCTTCCGGTTTCCGGCGTTTCGTTTCTGCCGGCCTCCGCCGGCGGCAGCACCCTGCCGGCCTCCGCCGGCGGCAGCACCCTGCCGGCGGCAGAGTGGCGTGATTATTGGGCGCTGCTGAAGCCCCGGGTGATGACACTGGTCGTCTTCACCGGTGCCTGCGGCCTGTTCGCGGCGCCCGGCCATATCCACCCCTTCCTGGCCTTCGTCGCGATTCTGTGCATCGCGGTCGGGGCGGGTGCTGCGGCTGCCTACAACCAGTGGTGGGAAGCCGATATCGACAGCGTCATGAAGCGCACGGCCGCGCGCCCCCTGCCGGCGGGCCGCATGCGCGGCGAGGATGCGCTGGCCTTTGCCAACATCCTGTCGGTCGCCTCGGTCGTTACGCTGGGCTTTGCGACCAATTGGGTAGCGGCTGCCTGGCTTCTGTTCTCCATCTTCTTCTACGCGGTCGTCTACACCATCTGGCTGAAGCCGCGGACGCCACAGAATATCGTGATCGGCGGCGCCGCCGGCGCCTTCCCGCCGATCATCGGCTGGGCCGCCGTCACCGGTGACGTCACCGCCCTGCCCCTGCTGCTGTTCGCGATCATTTTCGCCTGGACGCCGCCGCACTTCTGGGCGCTCGCACTGTTCGTGCGGATCGATTACGCCAAGGCAGGCATCCCGATGCTGCCTGTCACGCACGGCATCACGGAAACCCGCCGCCAGATATTGATCTACAGCGTGGTTCTGGCCGCAGTAGCCATCGCGCCATGGGCGCTGGGCCTGCTGGGCCCGATCTATGGCGTGCCGGCAGCCCTGCTGAGCCTTGCCTTCGTGGCGCTTTCTGCCCGCGTCTATGCCAGCAGCACGACGGAGGCGAAGGACATGGCTGCCGAAAAGGCCCTGTTCAAATTCTCGCTGCTCTATCTCGCCGGCATTTTCGCGGTGCTGGTCGCCGACCGGTGGATGGCATGAGCTGGACCCCGGAAGAAGAAAAGGCCTTCCTGGCCCGGCGGCGCCGGCGCAACCTGGTGATCGGGCTGGTGTTGGGGGCCTTTGCCTTCCTTTTCTATGGCATCACCGTGTCACGGATGGTTTCGTGAGCAGCCTCGCACAACCACGCCGCCACCTGCGCACCGCGCTGCTCGCCGGCGCAGTTGCCATCGGCATGGTCGGCCTTGCCTATGCCGCGGTGCCGCTTTACCGCATCTTCTGCCAGGTCACCGGCTTCGGCGGCACGACCCAGCGGGTGGAGGCGATCGCCCTGCCCTCGGCCGACAAGGTCCAGGCGCTTGCCGGCCGCACCGTAAAGGTCCGCTTCGACGGCAATGTGCGCGGAGGCCTGCCCTGGCAGTTCGCCCCGGCGCAGGGCCCGATGGAAATCCGAATCGGCGAACAGAATATGGCCTTCTTCAAGGCCGGCAGCAGCTTCCCGACCGCCACCACCGGCAGCGCGACGTTCAACGTGTCGCCGGCGGCCGCGGGCAAGTATTTCGCGAAGATCCAGTGCTTCTGCTTCCAGGAACAGACTCTGCAACCCGGCCAGACGGTCGAAATGCCGGTGGTCTTCTATGTCGATCCCGCGATCCTGGATGATCCGGACGCGCGCGACATTGACGAGATTACCCTGTCCTACAGTTTCTTCCCCGTGGCTGAACCCACCCGCCCGGCCGCTATTCGTGCCACCGGGCAGGCCCAGATACCGCATCGGGGCGGATGACAAATCTTGCCCTCGCCCGCACCCGCGGGCTAGGGCCGATGCAACACAAACTTGTTCAAGACACAACGTCAGGTGAGACACATGGCTTCCGGCAAGACCCACGATTTCCACATTCTGCCTCCCAGCCCCTGGCCGCTGATGGGGGCCATCTCGGCGATGGTCATGCTGGGCTCCTCTACCTTTTGGTGGCACGGCTACAGCTGGGGCATGTGGATGGCCGCTGTGGGCCTGATCGGCGTGCTGGCGACCTTCTTCTTCTGGTGGTCGGACGTGCGCGACGAAGCGAATGGCGGCGATCACACGCCCATCGTTCAGCTGCACCACCGCTATGGCATGATCCTGTTCATCGCGTCCGAGGTGATGTTCTTCGTCGCCTGGTTCTGGGCCTTCTTCGCAGCCTCCCTCTTCCCGCACCCGGGAGAGGCCGTCGGCGGCGTGTGGCCGCCCGTCGGGATCGAACCGCTGGACCCCTTCGTCTATCCGCTGCTGAACACGCTGATCCTGCTTCTGTCGGGCACCACCGTGACCTGGGCGCACCATGCGCTGATCCACAACGACCGCGAGGGCTTCAAGCAGGGCCTGTGGCTGACCATCATCCTGGGAATGCTCTTCTCGGCGCTGCAGGCCTATGAATACAGCCATGCGACCTTCGGCTTTGCCGGCAACATCTATGGCGCCACCTTCTACATGGCGACCGGCTTCCACGGCTTCCACGTGATCGTGGGCACCATCTTCCTCGCCGTCTGCCTGTGGCGCGCCTATCTGGGCGACTTCACGCCCAAGCAGCATTTCGGCTTCGAAGCAGCCGCCTGGTACTGGCACTTCGTCGACGTGGTGTGGCTGTTCCTGTTCCTCACCATCTACATCTGGGGTTCGAACTTCGGGGCGGCGGTGGTTGCCCACGCAGGCTGACCTGCCGGGCCCCGGCCCTGACACCAAGGCCCCGGCGCGCGAGCGCCGGGGCTTTCCCTTTGTGCCAACCGCAATGGTCGCAATCGCCGTTCCGATCCTGCTGGGCTTCGGCACCTGGCAGCTGCAACGGGCAGACTGGAAGGATGCACTGCTGGGCGATCTGGCCCGCAACAGCGCGGCCCCGCTGCTGGATATCGGCGCCGGCCCCATCCCGGCCGACGCCCAGTTCCGGCTGGTGCGCCTTGAGCTCGCCTGCCCCGGCGGCCTTGCAGACCTGCGCGCGGGCCGCAGCCTCCAGGGGCAGAGCGGCTATTCCTATCTGACCGACTGCCGCGCCGGCGACACGCCCGTCACCCGCGATGCCGGCTGGGCCCCACGCCCCGAGCCCCTGTCGATCCTGGGCGGCACGGCCAGCTTAGAAGGCCGGCTGGTGAAGGGCAGCGGCGACAGCTGGATCCTGGTGCAGACAGAGGCCGCCCCGCCGCTGACCCCGAGCGCACCGCCGGGGCTGGAGACCATTTCCAACAACCACGTCAGCTACGCAGTCCAATGGTTCAGCTTTGCTGCCATCCTGGCGATCATCTACGGCCTGTGGCTCCGCCGCTGGCTTGCAACCAACCGCCCCCGGTCCTAGGTCCGCGCAGCCATGCAGTATCAGAGCACCAGAGGGCAGGCGCCCATCCTCGATTTCCGCGGCGTCACGCTGGCGGGTCTCGCCAGCGACGGCGGGCTCTACCTGCCGATGCAGTGGCCGCAGCTCTCGCCCAAAACGCTTGAGGGCCTTGCCTCCGCCTCCTATCTCGACACGGCCTTCACGGTCATCCGCCCCTTCACTAAGGGCGCGCTCAGCGACGCCGAGCTCAAAGCCCTCCTGGCCGACGCCTATGGCGATTTCGGCCATGCCGCCGTCGCGCCACTCGTCCAGCTGGATCACCACCAGTGGCTGCTGGAGCTGTTCCACGGCCCCACGCTTGCCTTCAAGGACGTCGCCCTCCAGCTGCTCGGTGGCCTGTTCGCAAAGTTCCTGGGCGCAGGTGACAAGATAACCATCATCGGGGCCACCAGCGGCGACACCGGCTCGGCCGCGATCGAGGCTGTCGCCGGCCGCGCGGGCATCACCATCTTCATGCTGCATCCCGAAGGCCGCGTGTCCGATGTGCAGCGCCGGCAGATGACGACCGTCTCGGCGCCCAATGTCTTCAATATCGCGCTGTCGGGCAGTTTCGATGATGCCCAGGCGCGGGTGAAGGCGCTGTTCAACGACCAGGCGTTCCGCGCCGAACAGCAGCTGTCGGCGGTGAACAGCATCAACTGGGCGCGGCTCCTCGCCCAGATCGTCTACTATGTGTACGCAGGCGTCCGCCTCGGCGCGCCACACCGCGCGGTTTCCTTCTCCGTCCCCACTGGGAATTTCGGCGACGTGTTCGCCGGCTATTGCGCCGCGCGCATGGGCCTTCCCGTCTCGAAGCTGCTGGTCGCAACCAACATCAACGACATTCTCGCCCGTGCGCTGAACGCCGGCGACTATTCGGTCGGCACGGTCGCCCCCACCGTCACGCCGTCGATGGACATCCAGGTCTCCTCCAACTTCGAACGCCTGCTGTTCGATCTCCACGGCCGCGATGGTGCGGCGCTGGCCGCGACCATGCACGCCTTCGAAACGACGGGCCGCATGCAGCTGACCGATGCGCAACGCGCCCAGGCTGCCGCCCTGTTCCGCGCCGAGCGGGTGGACGAGAGCGAGATGATGGGCGCGCTGCAGTGGGCCCATTCGGCCTGCGGACAGCTGATCGATCCGCACAGCGCCATCGGCCTTGCCGCCGCCCGCCGGGCCGAGGCCGCCATCGCTGGCCCGATCGTCACGCTGGCGACCGCCCACCCGGCCAAGTTCCCCGATGCCGTGGAGCGGGCGTCGGGCGTCCGCCCGGGCCTGCCGCGCCGCGTCGCCCATTTGTTCGACCGCGCCGAACGCTATGACCGCCTGCCGGCCGATGCCGCGGCGCTGAAGGCCTATATCCGCGACCGCGCATGACCATGGCCGACAATCAGCCCCGGATCACCCGCCTGCCGAACGGCTTCACGGTCGCCACCCACGCCATGCCCGGGCTGGAAACGGCCGCCGTCTCGCTGGATGCCGATGTCGGGGCCCGGCACGAAGGGCCGGGCGAACATGGCCTTGCCCATCTGTTCGAGCATATGGTGTTCAAGGGCACCGCCACCCGCACGGCCCGCGCCATCGCCGAACAAATCGAGGATGCGGGCGGATCGCTGAACGCCTGGACTTCGCGCGATGCCACATCCTTCCATGCCCGTGTCCTGGGCGAGACCCTGCCGCTTGCCGTCGACATCATCGCCGACCTGGTGCTGGCCCCCCGCTTCGACGAGGACGACCTGGTCAAGGAGCGCGAGGTGGTGCTGTCGGAAATCGGCGAGGCGTTGGACACGCCCGACGACCTGGTGTTCGACCATTGCCAGGCGGTGGCCTTCCCGGGGCAGAGCCTGGGCCGCGCGATTCTGGGTACGCCCGAGAGCCTTGCCGCGCTGGACCGCACAGCGCTCGTCCGCTGGCGCGACACCCAGTACCGCGGCCCCGGCCTTGTCCTGTCGGCTGCCGGCAAGGTGGCTCATGACGCGTTGGTTGCCCAGGCCGAGGCGCTGTTCGGCCACCTGCCCGCCGATGCCGCGCCCTGCCCGGCCCACGCGCGCTGGGGCGGCGGCGCCCACCGCGACAGCCAGCGCGGCGAACAGCTTCACCTGACGCTGGGCTTCGAGGGCGCCGACGTGCAGGCGCCCGCCTATCACGCGGCCCAATGCTTCGCGACCGCTCTGGGGGGCGGCATGTCCTCGCGCCTGTTCCAGGAACTGCGGGAAGAGCGCGGGCTTGCCTATTCGGTCAGCGCCTCGCACACGCCGCACAGCGACACCGGCCTTTTCGCCATCTATTTCGCTGCCCGCCCGCACGATGGCCCCGGCGCGCTGGACCTCGCCCGCAAGGTGGCCGCCGAGACGGCCGCGGGCCTTGAGCAGGCCGAGCTGGACCGGGCGCGCGCACAGATGAAGAC
>JBKDAC010000027.1:0-2291 GCA_046316515.1 Sandaracinobacter sp.
GCCCAGAACCTCCGGAAACTCGCCAAGCTGATCCCAATGCCAGCCCCACAACCAGCACGCTGAGCGCCTCAAACCAGCCAAGAACCTCAGCCGACAACAGCCGCCAACTGACAACCGACTTCTTCAACAGAATCGGCCCGCAAGCAGCCCTTCACGGGACGTCTGCACGCCATCGCGACGGCGCAGGCCCTGCTGCGCCTTGAAGCCGAGGACGCGGAGATCCGAGAGAACGGCGCGAGCCTGGTCGCCGGGCTGAAGACGCTGTTCGGCCGCGACCCGAAGACGGCCTACAGGGACAAGCTCCCGACCGTCACGCCGGGCTAGAAGCGGAAGCTCACCCCGGCCTGCAGCGTGAGCGGCATGCCGGGAACCACCCCGCGCGAGCGGTCGACGATGATCGTCCGGTCGAACAGGTTCCGCGCGGTCGCAAAGACCTCCCACTTGCCCTGGGGCGGGCCATAACTGGCGGCGAGGTTCACGACGGCCCAGCCCGGGATCGTCCCGCGCTGGCCGTCGGGCGTGACCGGCATCAGGTTCACATCGTCGGCGAACATGTCGGACTGGCCGACCACTTCCACCTGCCCCGTGAAGCCGCGATGCTCCACACCGATGGCGGCCCCCACCAGCCATTCCGGGCTGTAGGCCAGGCGATTGCCCTCCACATCCTGCGGGACGCCGCACGGAACCGGGCCGGCGCCCGTTTCCACCGGTGTGCCCGGAGTCCGCCCGTCGAAACAGGGGGCGGTGGCGATGCGGGTCGACGCATAACGTGCCGTCGGCAGCCAGGTGATGGCCGCGCGCGCGAAGATGTCGGTCTCGCCAGTCATCTCGGCTGCCTTGCTCGAGAAGCTGGCCGACAGCTCCCCGCCGCGGTGCAGGGTTCGTCCGGCAGAGGTCAGCGTGGCGCCAACGCCGCCTGCCACCGATTGCGGCACGATCTGGTTGTCGACCTCCATAACGACGAAGGTGGCATCGGCCTGCAGGCCGGGCATCAGCGAGCCGCGCACGCCGGCCTCCCAGTTCCAGCTGAGTTCGGCGTCGAGATCGACCGACCCGCCGGCCGGATTGATCGCGTCCTCGACCCGTGGCGGTGCAAAGCCCCGGTGCACGCCGCCATAGAGGATGATCGCATCGGTCACGCCGAAGGTGGCGCCCAGGCCCGGCACGAGCTGGTCGAGGCTGGCGCTGCCCCGTGTTTCGACCGTCTGCACACCCGAGGGCCGGCCGCCGACCAGGATGTCGGTCGGCAGGTTCCGCCGTTCGAAATCCACCATCTCCATCCGCACGCCGGGGATCAGCGACAGCCGCCCGAAATCCAGCGTCGATTGCGCAAAGGCGGCAAGGGCGGTCGCATAGCGGAGCTGGTTTTCCCGCACCCCGGCATTGACGCTGGTGCCCGCGACGCGCGCGTCGGCGCTGTCGCCGTTCAGCTGCCGGCGCCGCTGCTTTTCCTCGTGATAGCGCAGGCCCAACTCGGTCTCGCCGCCGATCCCCAGGCCCAGAAACTCGGCATGGCTCAGCGTGGCGCGGGTTTCCACGCCCCAGGTGTCATAGGCGCGCAGCCGCCCTTCGTTCCCGCAGCCCGACAGCAGGTTTGCCATCCCCCCGCAGCCCGGGTCGGAGGCGTCGTTGGGGCGCTGCGCCGAGTTGGAGGATTGCCGCCACCAGTCCCGATCGAAATGGTGGTAATAGGCCGTCGTCTTCAGCTCCAGCCCATCGGCCAACGTCCAGCCATGGGCGGCGGTAAAGCTGTACCGATCCGTTTCGAAGGTGTCGTCCCCGCGCGGGAACGGGTTCTGGCGTGGGTCCGCGTCGAACTCGGCGCGCGTCAGGCCCGTGTAGGTCAGGTCGCTGCGCTCGCGGAACCAGCTGGCCTTCAACGTCAGGCGCTGGCTGTCGCCCAGGTCCCATTCGCCTTTTCCGAACAGGTCGGTGAACCGCATCAGCTGGTTGTCGCGGTTGCCGGCGGTCTGCTTGTGGTTGGCGTGCACCAGCACGCGGCCGCCCAGCAGCGGCCCTCCCAGCATGCCGTCAAGCGCCAGGGCGTCGCGGTTGCCGCCCTGCACCGTCACGCGCGCGGTCAGCTCGTCGGGCGCGCGCGGGGTGATGTAGTTGATGACGCCGCCGATGGTCTGCGGGCCGAAGCGGACCTGGGCGGCGCCCTTCAGCACCTCGATCCGCTCGAACCGCTCGATCGGCGGGTGGTAGTAGCTGGCATTGTCGCCATAGGGCGCGAACGACAGCGGAATGCCGTCTTCCAGCAGCAGCACCTTGGTGGAGCGCGTGGGGTT
>JBKDAC010000028.1:0-2557 GCA_046316515.1 Sandaracinobacter sp.
GTGTGGGCGACAGCGGCAGCATCGCGGGCGAAGGGCCGGAGCGCGACGGCCTCTATGTGTGGGAGGACGCGCATTTCCTGGAATTGCTGGACGTGGAAACCGGCGCGGCCGTGGCCCCGGGCGAGACGGGCGACATGGTCGTGACCTGCCTGTTTAAGGACGATATCGCGCCCTGCATCCGCTTCAACACGCACGACATCACGCACGAACTGACGGGCAGCAACGCGACAGGCATGGTGTTCCGCCGCATCGTCGGCTTCAAGGGCCGATCCGACAACATGGTGAAGCTGCGGGGCATCAACATCTTCCCACATGCGATCGGTGCCATCATCGAGAACCGGCCCGACCTGACAGGCGAATATGTCTGCCACCTGCGACGCGATCCGGCGAGCGGGCGCGACGACCTGACGGTGATGCTGGAAAGCCGCGGCGGGACCGACCAGGCGGCGCTGGCGGCACTGCTGCGGCAGGGGTTGGGGGTGGAGGTGTTGGTGGCGCTGACGGGGCCTGGGGGCACGGCGGCCGCGACGCAGATCGACACGCGGCAGAAGCCGATCCGGCTGATCGACGAGCGCGGCCTGTGATCGATTTCGACGCCATGGCCCGCGCCAATGCAGGGTTAAACGCCTTCGTCGACTTCGATCGGGCGGCGGCCTTCGGCGTTGGGCCACTGGCCGGCGTGACGGTTGGGGTGAAATCCAACATCGCCGTGAAGGGCCTGCCCTTCACGGCGGGCATGGGGCTGTTCCGCGATCGCATAGCCGGGCGCGACGCGGCGGTGGTGGCGCGTCTGCGGGCGGCGGGCGCCGCGATCCTGGGCACGCTGAACATGCACGAGGCGGCGCTGGGTGCGACGACCGACAATCCCTTCTTCGGCAGGACCTTCAATCCGCACGGCGCAGGGCTGACGCCGGGGGGATCGAGCGGCGGAAGCGGGGCGGCGGTGGCGGCGGGCCTGTGCGACCTCGCGCTGGGGACGGACACGCTGGGCTCCGTGCGCATCCCGGCGGCGTTGTGTGGCGTCTATGGGCTGAAGCCGACGGCCGGCAGCGTGTGCGACGAGGGGCTGGAGCCGCTGGACCTAGCGCTGGACTGCATCGGGCCGCTGGCGCGCGAGATCGGCCTTCTGGAGCGGGCCTGGGCCGTGATTGCCGACGATCCGGGCGATCCGCACATCGCGATTCGCCGCCTGCTGGTCCTGCCGGAGTTCGGGGGGGTGCAAGTGCAGCCGGCGATCGCGGCGGCGTTCGACCGGGCGCAACAGGCCCTCGGGCTTCCCGCCGAGGCACTGACAGTGCCGGCAGCACTGGACGATGTGCGCCTGGCAGCCTTTGCCCAAGTGGGGCGCAGCCTGTCGGCTGCTCTTGGAGCGCGGCTGGCAGACCCGTGCGTTTCGCCCACCCTGCGCTTCGTGGTGGCGGCGGCAGTGGGCGTGGCCGAGCAGCCGGCGCTGCTGGCGGACACCCGATCGGCGCTGTTGGAGGCGCTGGCACAGGACGGCGTCGTGCTGGTGCCGACCGCGCCGCAAGTGGCCTTCCCCCACACCAGCCGGCCGCCGACCACCCAGCCTCTGTTCACCGGCCTTGCCAATGTGGCGGGCTGCCCGGCGTTGTCGATCCCGGCGGGCCGCGATGCTGATCGCTTGCCCGTCGCTGTGCAGCTGATCGGCCCGCCGCGGAGCGAGCCGGCCCTGATCGCAATGGCGCAGCAGTTGGAGCCGGTGCTCGGCGGCTTTGCGCGACCCCCGGGATATCTCAGCTGAGGAGACTAGGATGCGGATCATCTGCCTGTTCAACCTGAAGCCGGGGGTCGACCCCGCAGCATATGAGGCCTGGGCGCGGGGCTCCGACATTCCGGGCGTCAATGCGCTCGGATCGGTGAAGGGGTTCACCGTGCACCGGGCGACGGGGCTGTTGGGATCGGAGGCGCCAAGCCCTTATGCCTATGTCGAGGTGATCGACATCCATGGCATGGACGGCTTCGTGGCCGACGTGACGGCGCCGGAGTTCCAGGCGATGGCCGCGCCCTTCCACCAGTTCGTCGACAATCCGCAGTTCATCCTGACCGAGGATCTGTGATGCGCTTTGCCGGGCGGACCGTGGTCGTCACAGGCTCTGGGCGCGAGCGGGGCCTGGGACAGGGTATCTTGCAGCGCTTTGCCGACGAGGGGGCCAACTGCGTTGTCTCGGACGTAGCGATCACGCCCGAGACTGAAACAGTCGCCGACGAATTGCGCAGCCGGGGCGCGAAGGTGGCGACGACCGCGTGCGATGTCTCCAGCGCGGCCCAGTGCGCGGCGCTGGTGGCGCAGACGGTCGAGACCTTTGGTGCGATCGACGTGCTGGTGAACAATGCCGGGATCGGCTTCCTGATGAAGCCGCTGCTGGAGGTAGAGCCGGCCGACTGGGACCGGGTGATTTCCGTGAACCTGTCGGGCGCCTTTTACTGCACCCAGGCGGCAGCCAAGGCGATGGTGGCGCGCGGCAAGGGCGGGCGCATCATCAACATCGCGAGTCAGGCGGCGAAGACCGGCTTTCCGCACCTCCCGGCCTATGTC
>JBKDAC010000029.1:0-1056 GCA_046316515.1 Sandaracinobacter sp.
CGGGATCCAATAACAATGAAGAATCTAGTGAAGATCGGCCTTTTGGCCGCAGTTGCCATGGCCCCTACGCCGGCCATGGCAGCTCTCACCGTTTTCAAGCAGTTTACGGGGAAATATGGCCTTTCAACCGATGGCGGAGGCCATTCAACCGATGGCGCAGGCTATGGCGCCAGCAACTATACCGTCAACGCTTGGGTCCCCGTTGGCGCGACGGTGGAGGGAGCTTGGCTGTACCAGTCCGGCTACAGCTTTGACAGCATCCCGGGGCCGTATCCGGTCTTCCTCAATAACCAGCCCCTGACCTTTGGCTCGCCGATGGTAAACAACTCGGTCGACATTCTGTTCTCGGCCCGCGCCGACGTCACGAGCCTTGTGGCACCGATCATCAATGGTGGGCCGGGGGGCACCTACAGCTTCAATGTCAGGGAAACCCGTTCGGGCGAAGATAACGCCCTCGATGGGGTGGCGTTGGTGGTCGTCTATTCCGACCCTTCGGTGATCAAGAAATCCACCGTCGCGATCCTCGACGGCTTTGCCACTGTGACGGGTGACGAATTTACCTTCACTGCACCAAACGGAATGAATCCGACGGCTCCCGGCTTCTCTGCGGAACTTCGGCTGGGCATCGGCTTCTCACGTGACAACACCTTCCAGCGAACGTTCATGGATGTGAACGGCACGCAGATCACCAGATGGGCCGGCGGCCATGATGACGGACTTGGAGATCTTGAAAATGGTATGATGATCACTGTTGGTGGCAATAATGACCCGTTCAGTCCGTTTCTGCCGACGGAGCAGCAATTTGACACCGAGCGCTACAACCTGGTGCCGTATATCAGCCAGGGTGACACCAGTATCAGGGTGAACACCAGAAATCCGAGCCAAGACGACAACATCTTCCTGGCAGCCTTCATAATCAACGAAGGTTCGGTGACGATCCCCGAACCAGCGACATGGGCGATGATGATCGTTGGTTTCGGGCTGGTCGGCTTCGCGACGCGTCGCCGCGAGAGGCTGGCGCGCGTCAGCGCCTGAGCCTGATACGGGCAACAGGGG
>JBKDAC010000030.1:0-4569 GCA_046316515.1 Sandaracinobacter sp.
CGCCGTCGGATAGCTGTTGCCCGAATGACAGGAAATCCGCCCCAGAACGGCTCAGAACCGGCCGCCAGAAGCGCATCGGACGCGCCTTGCGCCGAAACAGGCACCCAATGCTGCCACCACCACGGTTTTTGGAGGTGCCCAAGCTACTCTCCCTAGCCGCGCGGGCGCTGCCCTTCGGTTTGAGGCGTTTCTCCGGCGGACTGGTCGGCGCGTTGGCGTTGTCCAATACTCTCCGCCCGCATCAGACGCTCGGCGGCACTCAACACCGTCTCGACGGGGGATGAAGGCTTTAGCTTCTCTGCACTGGTAAGCCGCTGAGAAGCCGTTTGCGGCCCTTGGGTAGCGGCTGTTGCGCGCTCGCCATCAATTCGCCTGACACGCTCCAGGGCCGTCTCTTGCGGCTTGCCCTCAGACTGACGGCCGGCCCCAAGATTATCCTTGGCAGCCTGCCACACATCACGGGCGAGATCGCCGACCTGCGCAAGTTTCTCGCGTGCAATCTGTGCTGCACGCTCGATTTGTGCAGCAGCGGCCTCACGAAGCCGCTCCACTTGGCGCTGCGCGCCCTCAATCCAACTATCAACCGCCTCAGCAACGCGCGCCGCCTGTGCTCGGGGGTCGCGCTGCTCTACCATTTCGGCATCGAGCCCCATTGCCGCCAGCTCGCGCCGAACCTCCTCTACTTCCTTCGCGACCTCGCGTCGCTCGACCATCCGTTCCCGGCCAAGATGGTCCTGGTCAGCGTCGCGGTCGAGGCCACGCTCCTTGAAGCTGCGATGGTCGACCTGACGGTCCACCTGAGCAAGCCTGAGGGCGTCGTTCTGAATCTGCGCGAGCCGCTCCCTGAGGCTCACAATCTCGCGCGGCCCCTGCCGCTGATCGTCCAGCTGACGCGTCTTCTCATGAAAACCGTCAGCATCGACGCGGCGGGTGGTTGCCAGCACGTGGCAATGCCAGTTGCGCTGGTCGCCGTCGGGAGAAGGCGCGTGCATAGCTACATCGACTGCCACCCCGTAACGCTGCACCAGCTCGCGCGCAAACTGCTCTGCCACCTCGCGCCGCTCTTGCTTGTTCAGCTCGTGCGGCAGCCCGATTATGAATTCGCGCGCCGTCTGTGAATTGGAGCGCCGCTCGGCAGCCTCTGCGGCGTTCCAAAGGCGCTCACGATCGAGCGCCCACTCCGCACTTGGCGGCACAACGATAAAGCCGTCTTCAACGCCCCCGCGTGCACGAAAATCGTGCACCTCTCCGGTGCGCTCATCGGTGTACCGCTCCCCTTGCCGATACGCCGCAGCAGCGACCGCACTATGGCCTTGGCTGCGCTGTACCATGCTGGTGCGCACATGGTGCATGGCGGTCACAACAGTCATGACAAGACCATACGAACGCGAGGGGTGCAGGGGCGGCGCGGGCCGCCAATGCCGGGGTGTGGGGCAACGCCCCATGCGGGCCACCGGACCGCCGGGGTGCAGGGTTCTCCCTGCCGCAAACGCCCCCGCTGGGGGCGGCAAACTCGCAGAGTTTGCATCTTTGCGCTTTCTACCTCCATGCCCGCTGTATATGCTCACATCAGCCCAATCGCAAGGGAGGTCTGATCCGCATGGAAAGCGACCCAAAACTTGATGCCCTGCTCGCTGAGATCGCGGCTGTCGAAGCCAAGATTGAACGCGCCAAGGCTCTCTCAGGCAGGCTGAAGCGCGCCGCTGTTGATCACTCCCGACGGGCTGACACACGCCGCAAGATCATCCTTGGCGCAGCGCTCCTGGCGGCCGCCCGAGACAATCCAGAGCTCACAGCTCTTATCGAAGCGCTGCTCGCAACCGTCAAACGGCCCGCAGATCGAAAGCTGTTTAATGGTCTTTCCACCAGTGATCTCATCGCTACAGCGATGGACGAGACACATTCCCATCCCAAGCGACGCGCGCGTCGTACCGGCCATAAGCCGGATTGAATACCTCGCGCACCATAAAGGAACGATTTCGGCGCATAACTTCCGCCTCAACGGGATCAACGGCTTGCCCGCACCAGAAATCAGCACCAAAATTGCAGGGTGAAAACGATCGGCTATGCGCGGGTTTCGACCCGTGACCAAAATCTCGATGTCCAGCGGCAAGCGCTGCTTGCTGCCGGCTGTGAAGTGATATTCGATGACAAGGCCTCCGGGGCCTCTGTCGATCGGTCTGGCCTCGCCAGGGCGCTGGAAGCGGCCGGCCCTGGTGATGTGCTGGTCGTGTGGAAGCTCGATCGCCTCGGCCGCTCAATGCAGCACGTGGTGAACACGGTTCTTGATCTCGATCGGCGTGGCGTTGGATTTCGTTCGCTGACGGAAGCCATCGATCTGCAAAGCTCCACCGGCAAGCTGCTGCTGTCGGTGTTCGGGTGGCTGGGTGAAGTCGAGCGTGACCTCACAGTCGAACGGACGAAAGCAGCTCTCGATGCCGCCCGGCGCCGAGGGGTAAAGCTCGGTCGCAAGCGCAAGCTGTCAGCTGCTGATATCGAGCACGCTCGACGATCGATTGAATCAGGAGAGCAGACGGTCGCTGGCATGGCCAGAATTTTGAAGGTTGGGCGGAATACCTTGGGAAGAGCCTTGCGGCGCTAGGCAACTTCCCAAGGGAGCCTTTCATAGAATTCTCTGACAAGCGCAAACCGTTCATGGAAGTCACCTACATTGTCCACTTCCAGCCGGAGCGTGCCCCAGTCACGAGCGGCTCGTTCTGCGATCTCAGGATCAGCAAATGATTTCTGAGTAGGTTCGATGCCGCGAGATCTGCACTTGGCGATCATGGTCGATAAAATCCGGTGATGATCATCATCATCAAAGTCCCGCCGCTCGATGAGAAGCGCAAGATCATAAACATCCTGTCGGCGGCCTCTGTTGCGTACTACTTGTTGAAGCAGGGCTCGAATTTTCTCCGCCACAATCTCTGTCTGCGAAAATGCCTGAATTGCTACCTGTGCGCCGTTTAGCGTCAGTTCCTGAAATGCGTATACTTGGTCTCGAAAACTGATCTCTACCTTTGCAACTCGGGCTGCTCTGCCGTTCTCGAGCGCTCTCATCTCGTTCGTGTTGCTACGCGACGCTGACCCGACACGCACCTCTAACGCAGGAAAATCTGCCTCTTCAAACATGGTAGGACGAGGATGTCGCTTCACTCCTTGAACACGGCATACAAGATCCAGATAGCCGAGCTGCCGAGCCGCTCGCGGCAGCTCAAGGTCCAGTTGGGCTTCAAGTAGATCCTGAAAGCCTTCAGGCTCCTGTGTGGCGGTGAAGTCGATGTCTGCAGTTACCCTCGTGCTTTGAAACGCCAGCGCCATGAGGGTGCCGCCCTTGAGAACCAGGGCTTGGCTGAGATCGGCGGATAGGCCGATAGCCGTCAGTACTATCTCTGTGACTTGCCGATCTCGGTAAGCTACGGGATTGGCGCGGGCCATTTCCACCCACGCTCTCAGATCTATGGCCACCCTTTGGACGGGTACGTCATCGGCAACTGGGTCTTGGTCGTGCTCAAGCATTTAGCGAGATCATCCACTTCTCTGACCAGCGGGCTTCATAAGGGGCTTCGGGATCGAGCTTTTGCGATCCGCCGCGTTGAGCAAAGGCCTGCCAGGCCTCGATGCGAGGATCGCTTAATCCCATATGCTCGGACAGCAGGTACCCTGCCCGCACCTTGGCCAGTTTAGTTGGATGATGCTCAACGGCTTCGATCACCCGGTCAAGCTCTTGCTCGGCCTCCCTTTCCCAGATTTCGATTACATGGCGAATACCACCGCACAGTTCCGGCTCTGAGAGCATGTCGGCGAAAACGCGGCCAATGGGAGCGACTCTGGCAAAGCTTCCAGCCTGCTCTACCGGGGTTGCAGGATGTGATGACGAGCGTATCGCAACCTTGCGCTTACGCACATGGGGGTGAGGCGAGATCTTTCGCAACTGAGGAGCTGTAACAGCATGGCGTCCGATGAGATCTCTCTCTCGGCGACTGTCTCGTAACGCATTCCATATCGGGCGCGCGGGAGAGGTCAGATGAAGTGTCAAAGGCGACCGATCAGTCAAACCATAGAGCTGCATAGCCGATAGATGCGACACATAAACGAATGGATCTACAAGACAGCAAGCCTCCTCAGCGCTGCTAGACCTAGTTGTTTGCGTAAACCGCCATACCCCAGCCGAGAAATCGCTGTCGGGAGCCAAAACATTTCTGTTTTGCAAGTCGGTAATTAGTTTCCTGCAGCGGCCGCCATCCCACACTGGAGGTGGTCGCTTTATTCTTACTCCCTCAACTTCTCCTGCCTCAATTACAGGACAAAGGAGAACATAAAGGCTGTACTCTGTTACCAGAGGCAGGTCGGCTTTTGCCAACGACGTGCTTGCGGCTTCCCAGAAATACATGTCAACTCGCTCAGGCACTCCCTACGTCCTAAGGACGTAGGGAGTGCCTGAGCAGCTGTCAAGGCGATCATGGGGATCTTGGAAAGGACTTGACGAGACGCAGTCGGGAGGTAAAATTTAAAAAATTAACAAAAAAATCCAACAACGCACCAAACAACCATAAAATTTAAAAAAAA
>JBKDAC010000031.1:0-749 GCA_046316515.1 Sandaracinobacter sp.
TTTGAGCTTGGGGATCATGCCGCCGGTGATGGTTCCGTCGGCCTCCAGCGCGGCCACATCCTCGGGCTTGAGATCGGTGAGGAGGGAGCCGTCCTTTGCGAGCACGCCAGGCACGTCCGTCAGCAGGAAGAAGCGCGCGGCGCCCAGCGCGGCGGCGATCGCGCCCGCGCAGGTGTCGGCGTTGATGTTGTAGGTGTGGCCATCCGCGCCGGCGCCGATGGGCGCGACGACGGGGATGAGATCGGCTGTCGTCAGCACGTCGAGGACGTGGCGATCCACCTTCGCGGGTTCGCCCACGAAGCCGAGATCGACGGCCTGTTCGATGGCGGAGCCCGGGTCTCGGGCTGTGCGGGTAACCTTTTCCGCGGTGATAAGGCCGGCGTCTTTCCCCGACAGCCCGACCGCCTTGCCGCCGGCCTCGCTGATCCAGCGCACCAGCTCCTTGTTGATGCTGCCCAGCACCATCTCGGCGACTTCAGCCGTTGCCGCATCGGTGACGCGCAGGCCGTCGACGAAGCGGCTTTCGACGCCCAGCCGCTTCAGCATCGCGCCGATCTGCGGGCCGCCGCCATGCACGACGACGGGGCGGATGCCGACCGCCTTCAAGAGCACGATGTCCTCGGCGAAATCGCGGGCAAGCTCGGGATCGCCCATCGCGTGGCCGCCATATTTCACCACGAAGGTCTGCCCGGCATAGCGCTGCAGATAGGGCAGCGCCTCGACCAGAACCTCGGGCGTGGCGAGCAGGG
>JBKDAC010000032.1:0-2537 GCA_046316515.1 Sandaracinobacter sp.
GGCCGAAGGCGCACGGCGTCAGTGTGCAGCACTGATCGGGGAGACGCCGCAGGCCCGGCCGGCACGCAGGCGAGACATTCGCCTGACGTGTCCGACGAGCGTGCGTTCAGCCGGAGGCTGACCCACTGTGTGCCCGCAACCTTCCCTTTTCTGTACACGTCCCGGCGGACTCGGCAGCTTGGCTGCCGGCCGCCTAGTGGAGCTTCAGCCTCGGCCTGACCACCTCGTTCACATGCCCCACCAGCATCAACCCCGTGCCCTTCATCCAGCCGTGAATTGCGATCAGGTGCATGCGGTACAGCGACGTATAGACCAGCCGCGCAATCCGCCCCTCGATCGCCATCCGGCCACCCACCAGATTGCCCATCAGGCTGCCCACCGTGTTGAACCCGGCCAGGCTCACCAGCGAGCCCTTGTCCTGATAGGCGAAGGGTTTCAGTGGCTTGCTGGCCATCAGCGCGCGGATGTTCTGATAGCAGGTGGTCGCCATCTGGTGCGCGGCCTGCGCCCGGGGCGGGATGGGCCGCCCCCCCTCCTCCAGCACAAGATAGGCACAGTCGCCGATCGCGAACACCCGATCGTCGCGCGTTGTCTGCAAGGTGGGCCGTACCACCAGCTGGTTGTTGCGGCTCGTTTCCAGCCCACCGATCTCCTTCAGGAAATCCGCGCCCTTCACACCGGCTGCCCACACCTTCAGTTCGGCCTGGATCCGTTCGCCATCCTTCGTGACGATGGCATCCTCGGTTGTTTCCACCACCTGCGTGCCCGTCAGCACCCGCACGCCCAGCGCCTCCAGCTCGGCATGCGCCGCCGCCGACAGCTTTTCGGGCAGCGCCGGCAGGATGCGCGGCCCCGCCTCGATCAGCGTCACCTGCAGCCGCCGCCGATCAAACACCTCCAGGCCATAGAATCCCAGCGCATCGGCCGCCGAATACAGCTCGGCTGCGAGCTCAACACCGGTCGCCCCGCCGCCCACGATGGCGATCCGTGCCCGCGCCTCGCTGTTCGTGTCGGCCGACCACAGCCGGGACACCTTCAGGCACTGATTCAGCAGCTTGCGGCGAAACCGGTCGGCATCCGCCCGGCTCTCCAGGCTCAGGCAATGCTGCTTCACGCCCTTGGTGCCGAAATCGTTGGAAACCGATCCCACCGCCAGCACCAGATAGTCATAGCGGATCCGGTGCCGCCCGATCACCTCGCGCCCGTCCTCGTCCAGGATGGGCGCCACGACGATTTCCTGCGCCTGCCGGTCCACATCTTCCAGCGCACCGTCGAAATAACGATACCCCCACCGGAACGCGTGCCCGCGATAGCCCACCTCGTCCAGGTTCGCGTCCAGCGATCCCGCCGCCACCTCGTGCAGCAGCGGCTTCCAGATATGGCTGGCGTTACGGTCGACCAGGATGATGTCATGTTCGTGATGCGAAAGCGTGCGCCCAAGCCGGGTCACGAGCTCCAGCCCGCCGGCGCCTCCGCCCACCACGACAATCTGTGTCTTGCGGCCATCGGCCCTGACTCTCGGCATGCGGCCCCCTTCCGCCTTTAACTTAACGGCTGAAATCCCTCTGCCAAGGCTGCCAAGGCGTAATGACTTGGGAGGCGCCTTTCGCTAGAGCCCCCGCATGACCGCAATCACCCCCCAGATCGTCGCCGAACACGGCCTTGACCGCCAAGAGTATGACCGCATCCTGGCCGCCATCGGGCGGGAGCCCAACTTGCTGGAACTGGGCATTTTTTCTGTGATGTGGTCGGAACATTGCAGCTACAAGTCCAGCCGGATCCACCTCGCCAAGCTGCCGACCAAGGCGCCCTGGGTGATCCAGGGCCCGGGTGAGAATGCGGGCGTCATCGACATCGGCGACGGCGACGCCATCATCTTCAAGATGGAAAGCCACAACCACCCCAGCTTCATCGAACCCTATCAGGGTGCGGCGACGGGCGTGGGCGGCATCATGCGCGACGTCTTCACCATGGGCGCGCGCCCCATCGCCAACCTCAACGCGCTCAGCTTCGGGGACCCTGGGCACCCCAAGACCCGCAGCCTCGTGCGCGGTGTCGTCGCCGGCATCGGCGGCTATGGCAACTGCACCGGCGTGCCGACTGTGGGTGGCGAGGTCCGCTTCCACCCGCGCTACAACGGCAACATCCTGGTCAACGCCATGTGCGTTGGCCTCGCCAAGGCCGACAACATCTTCTACTCGGCCGCTGCCGGCATCGGGAATCCCGTCGTCTATGTCGGCTCGAAAACGGGGCGCGACGGCATCCACGGCGCGACCATGGCGTCGGCCGAGTTCGGCGAGGACGCCGACGAGAAGCGCCCCACCGTGCAGGTGGGCGACCCCTTCATGGAAAAGCTGCTGATCGAGGCCTGCCTGGAACTGATGGCAACCGATGCCATCGTCGCCATCCAGGACATGGGCGCGGCAGGCCTCACCTCCTCCTCGGTTGAGATGGCGTCGAAAGGCGGCGTCGGCATCCTTCTCCGGATGGAGCAGGTGCCCTGCCGCGAGACCGGCATGACCCCCTATGAAATGATG
>JBKDAC010000033.1:0-11070 GCA_046316515.1 Sandaracinobacter sp.
CAGCAATGGCATCGCGATTTCCTCGGCGTCGGCTGGAGCTTCCCGGTCGCACTTGATCCGGTCGGCGGCGACATATCGCTCGCCGCCTATGGCCGCGACGTGAAGGAAGCGATCCGTATCATCCTCCACACCGCACCGGGCGAGCGCGTCATGCGTCCCCGGTTCGGGTGCGGCATTCACGAGATGGTGTTCGAAGAAATCAGCACGACCACGCTGTTCGCCGCCGAAGCGCGTATCCGCGACGCGCTGGTGACGTACGAGCCGCGCATCGAGCTGCTCGACATCAAGATCGACCCGTTTCAGGCGATGACAGGGCTCCTGCTGATCACGATCGACTACCGCGTGCGGCGCACCAACCAGTCCGACAACCTCGTCTACCCCTTCTACTTCAAGGAGGGTGGGGCGCGATGAGCGACAGCCTTCTCGACGGCCGCAGTGAGGATGAGCTGCGCGAGGAACTGCTGCACCGCGCCACCGCGGTGTTCGGCAACCGCGCAGATGCGATCGAGCCGGGTGAGGTCTTGCACGCGCTGCTGGGCGTTGCGGCGCGGATCGGCGAGGAGGTGACACGGCGGCTTGATCAGGTGCCCTCCAAGCAGGCAGCGAACTTCTACACTGCGATCGGACTGGGCCGCGCCCCGCCGGTCCCCGCGCGGATGCCGGTCGCGTTCAAGCTGTCGAACACCGCGCCGGTCGGCCTTGGCGCACCTGCGGGTACGAAACTCCAGGCCACTGCAGGCGGCGTGCCGGTGACATTCGAGACCGAGTCACGCGTCGATCTGGCGCGCGGCAGCCTCACGCAAATATATGCCGCCGATCTCGCCGACGACCGAATCTTCATCGCCCCCGGCCCTGTCCTCGCACCGGCGCTGCCGCGCTCCGCCGCGGTCACGCGGCGCCTCGCCAGCGGCGCCGGCGCCGGCGCGACTGCGCTGCAGATCGAGCCGGCGAGCGGCCTGGCGCCGGGCATGGTGCTGCGCATCGGCGACCCGACGGCAGAGGCCGATCACATTGCCGCAAAGGTTGAAGGCAACCTCGTCACCATTGCCCCGCCGCTCGGTTCGACGCTGGCCCAGGAGGCGCCGGTCAGCGAGGTGACGATGTTCGCGCCGTGGGAGCCCGGCGCACGCAACCACCAGTCGCACACGCTTTACCTCGGCCACGCGACCCTTCTCGATCTGCCCTCACCGTCGACGATCTACGTATCGGGGGTGATCAGCGACCAGAACATCGTCTGGAGTTGGTTCGGCAAGCTCAACGGGCAGGAGCAGCCGGAATGGCAGGCATTCAAGACGTCGGAACTCGACGCGAACGGCCGCTGGAAGCTCGAAAAGGACGAGGGCAAGCCGGAAAAGACGACGATCGAAGGCCGCAATGGCCTGTGGTTGCGGGCAGCGCTCGACAGCGACGCGTCCTCCGGCGTCAAGTTCGCGCAGACCATCCGCATCGCCATCGGCACCTGCAACGGTACGGCGCTGACCTGCCCGACCACCGAGCCGGGTGTGACGTTCGAGGTGGTCGCGGTGACCACGCCGGCGGTGATAAACAAACCGTTCCATCCGTTCGGCCGCGAGCCGCACATCTACGACTCGTTTTACGTCGGCTGCAGCGAGGCCTTTGGCAAGACAGGGGCGGCCGTTCGGCTGTGCTTCACGCTCGGCGGCGCCTCGCTCGGGCCGATGGCCGCGGTCTCGAGCGGTACCACCCAGCAAGTCTTTGCGGTGGGTGACGACGGCCTGCTCTATCGTGCGCGATTCGACGAGGACACGCCGACCTTCACGCGCCTGCCGCTGCCGACAGAACTGGCGCAGACCGGCTTCGAGAGCCAAGCACCGGTCGCGGCGCGGCTTGTCGATGGCGAGGTCAAGCTTTCGGTTGCGGGGCGCGGCTGTGTCTACTCCACCTTCTTCGCCGCCAACACTGTTCCCGGGAACGGCACGCTGAACTGGAGCAAGCTCGTCGGAGATGCTGCCAGCGCGCAGACTATGGTCAGTGCCATTTACCTGATCGGCGACCACTCCCATGAACAGCTCGCCTTGTGCGGCACCACGCTATTCAAATGGAGCAGCGCGAACGGCGATGTGACGCTGGACGTCGATTCCGATGTGATCGACCTGATCCGCGTCGAGAACCACCCTGAAACGGGTGCGTTGCTGGTAAAGAAGGACGATCAGGGCGATTGGGAAATCTCGCTGTGGGTCCAATACGTCGGCGGGGCAGTACCCATCGCGACGGTGCCAGCCGATTCGCTCCCCAAGACGATGCGCGCCGCATGGGTAGACTCTGCCAATCCGTCAGTCATCATCGCCGGGTATGCAGCGCCCGTGGACGACCTCGGTCCGGAGCGCACACTTAGCATTGTGGCGATTGATGTCGGCAATGGTCCCGTCTCGGAAACGAGCCTGGGCGACTTCCCGGCTATGCCGATCGCATTCCATGCACCACTCGATAGCGAACGCTGGCCCGTGATCGTGCTGGCGACCCCAGTGCCGACGCGGATCGCGTTCGTCGACGGCAGCGCCAGGGTGATTGTGGGCGATGCGGACATCGGCGGTAGCGCCAATCCGGCGCGCCGTTTCATCGAAGCCGGGCCCTTGGCGCTGGTCCAGCACGCCGACCAGGGCCTTTACTACCGCACTCGCGTGCCCGATCCGGCCTTTGCCGCCTTCCGGCTCGATGGCGCCTACCTGCCCGGCGTTCGCGCTGGTCTGCTGCCGCCCGGCACCGGGTGGCTGGTAGTCGACGGCACCACCAACGGGGGCGCATATGAGGTCCAAACGCACCTCGTCACGCGCGATGCGCTGCTGCGCGCGCTATCGGACAAGGCGATGCCATCGCCGGGCCCGGGGCCGTTCACGACCCTGCCTGTGCTGCCGTTGCGCATCGGAACCGGTAGCGTGCGGACAGCGACGCTCGTCGGCAACAACAACCCGATAAGTTTTGATCGCGGAGGCTACACCGCCGGAGCACCCCACCTCTACCTGCTGGTGCAGCAAGGAAACAATGCATATGTCTGGCTGCTGACGCCCGATAGCACAGGCAATGCCTGGACCATCCCGACCGGCTTTGCGCCGCAAATCGGCGACATCTACACAGCGCTTGAAGCCATTCCGAACACCGTCGGAAATGCCCTGCCCCTATCGCTTTCAGCGGCCGACACGCGCAGCTATTTCGCCGCCGACAGCACCAAGGTGACTGAACTTAGCGACGCAGGCGCAACGCATCCGCTGTTCGTCGCGCTGGGCTCGGTCGATCTCGCTCAGGCAATGACTGATGGCGGCATCAAGATCTTCCCGTTCAACGGGTCGCTGCTCGACAAGCGCTCGGGCGATACCGCGCAGATCTGGCTGGGGGCTCGCCCCGGCCGCTGGAACGCGCTGGGCCCCGACCAGCCGGCAAACCCCGATCTGTCGTGGGAATATTGGAACGGCAACAGTTGGTGGACGCTCGACACGCAAAACCTGCGGGACACGACCGCCGACCTGCTTGTCGATGGCGGGGTGTTCTTCACCGTTCCCGTCGATCTGGCCGAAACCGATGTCGTCGGTCGCAAGAACCGCTGGATCCGCGCGCGGCTGATCGGCGGCGACTATGGCCAGGCGCGGGTAACCGTGGAAACGACCGGTCCCCCCGACAATAGCAAGCAGACGATGACGCGCGATCTCAGCGCGATACGAGCGCCCTATGTCATGTCGCTCAAACTCACCTATTGCGCGATGACTGCGCTGCCGCCCGAGACGGTGCTGACTGTCGACAACCTTGGCGCAATCGACCAGACCAACGCCAACCTTGCCGAGCTGCCGGTGCGCTTCTTCCCTCCGGTCTCGACGCTGTTCGATCCGGTGCTGCTCGATGCGCCGAAGCGGCCCGAGGGCGAAGGCGTCTGCTGCGAACAATGGGAAGACTCGGCGCCGCCCGCGCCCCAACCGCAGCCGCAACCCCCCAAGGACGGAACCGGCCGATCGTGCCTGAGCTGGGACGACCCCGTTGCCAGCTCAGCAACGCGCGCAATTGCGCGCGTGCTGCTGTTGGGCTTCGACCAACCGCCCCAGGGTGATGCGGTGTCGCTCTACATCGATGCCGCGCCTTCGGGCATCAGCACCGAGATCAAAGCTTTCGCCTTCAAGGCCGGCGGCTTCGTGCCGATCGATGTGCTCGGCGATACCAGCTGTGGCCTGAGCGAGACCGGCGTATTGCTGCTCGGCTTGCCGCATCCGCCCGATCCCGCAACCTATTTCGGCCAGAGTTGCTATTGGATCGCGTTGTCGCCCAAGGACGCCGCCGCCGACTGGTCGCCGCAGCTCCATGGCATCTACCTTAACGGGACGATGGCTGCGTCGGTCGAAACGCGCAGCAACGAAAGCCTCGGCGCCTCCACCGGCGCGCCCGACCAGATTTTCCGCCTCGTCGCCGCGCCAGTCGATCCAGACAGCCTCGACTTGTGGATCACCGAGCCGGTCGGCACCGAGGATGCGGCGCGTCTCGGCGCCGAGGACAATATCGAGGGAATGCCCGGCCCATGGGTGCGCTGGCGCCAGCGGCCCGAATTGCCGACGGTGGAGACGCTCCATCCGGACCGCGTCTTCACGCTCAATGCCCTGACCGGCGAGATAAGCTTTGGCAACGGCAGCAACGCCCTAGTGCCGCCGATGGGCAGTGCGCTGCTGGCGCGCAGCTATCGCAAGGTCATCGGGGTTGATGCCAATGGCGTCGCCGCCGGCGCATTGCTGCAGACAGTTTCGCCGCTCGCCGGGGTCGACAAGGTCCTCGCGCTCGACGCCGCGCGCGGCGGCCAGAACGCCGAGACCACAGATCAGGCGCTGGCGCGCGCGCCCTCGAAGCTGAGCAACGGCGACCGGCTGGTGACACTTGCCGACCTCGAGGAGTATGCACGGCACGTCCCCGGCGTATCGCAGGCGGCTGCGGCCAACCGGCGCGGAGGCGTACAGCTGGTGATCGCCGGGCGGGGCACAAAGCTCATACCGACGCCGTCCGAACTGCGCGGCATCGCCGAGAACATCGGCGGCGTCGCGACCTATGGCATTGCCGCCAGGATCGCGGTCGTGCCACCGCGGCCGGTGCCGCTGCGCGTCGTGATGACATTCTTGCCCGATCGCGGAGCCGATCAGGCCAGCCTGAGGGCCAAGGCTCGCGCCGCGATTACTGCCTTTTTCGATCACGAGACCGGCGGTCATGACGGCGCCGGCTGGCCGCTCGGCGCCGTGCCAAGCGCCATCGACGTCGCTGCAGCGGTCGCGAGCGCTGGCCTGCCAGGAATACTTGTCAGCGCCGACCTCACGCGCCGCGGCGGGATTCCGTTGCCCCACGACCTTCCCGCCGAGAGCCTCATCCGCCTTGCCGCGGAAGACGTGCAGGTCGAACTCGTCTTGGAGAGTGCGGCATGATCCCCCTCAGCAAGGAACTCGACAACATCAAGTTCGACGCACTGCTGGAGATGGCACGGCAGCGGCTGCCGGCGCTCGCCAAGCAATGGACCGACTACAACTATCACGACCCCGGCATCATGCTGATCGAGCTGATGGCGTGGCTGGCGGATTCGCAGGTCTATTCGCTGGCCCGAAACCGCCGTGACGAGCAGCTCGGCTTTCTCGGCCTGATGGGCAGCCGCGCGCGGGGCGCGCGTCCAGCCAAAGGCATGGTCGTCCCGACGGATGTTCCCGACGCGGTGCGCCCGATCAAGCATCATACCGTAATGAAGCCGGCGCGTGGCGGCGCACCACGGCTCGAGGCCGGCGCCGAAATCACGCTGCTGCCGGTGACAGTGCTGCGCGTTACTGCGGGCGCCGAGCTGCAAGACGTGACCAGCGCCAATGCCCGCCGCGGCGCCGCCTTTGCGGCCTTTGGTCCCGAAGGCGGCGGCGAGCTGATGATCGAACTCGACGCTTCGGAGGTGCCGGCCGGCACCGGGCCGGTGCGCTTGTCGCTGGGCTTCCGGGTCGCAGGGAGCAGGCCCGACGCGCCGGTCCAGCGCGTCGGCCGGATCGGCGCCTATCGCCCAGATGGCACGCCGCTGCCGCGCCTGCGCGACACGACCTTCGCACTCCAGCGCAGCGGCGTCATGGTGTTCGCGCTGGACGCCGCCGACCTTGCGCAGCCGATCGTGCTGCGCCCGCAGATGCGTTTTTCCTTCAGCCCCCGGCTGATCGCGATCTTGCCCAATGCATTGCCGGTGGCGCAGCGGGCCAACCTGACGCTGACCGCCGAAGGCAACGCGCGGCCGGGCCAGACAATTGACATCGAGCCCGCCACGCTGTTCGATCCCGACGAAGCCGGGCAGGAACGGCCGTGGCGATTGGTCGATGGCGTTGCATCACTGGCGGTGCCCAGCCTCGACGCGAGCGGCGAGCCGCTCGCCTGGCAACGCGGCCGGCTCGACGAGGCCGAGCCGGCGGACCGGCGCTTTGCAGTGTCCCAAGCGATCGATGCAACCCGCCTGACACTGCGGTTCGGCAACGGCATCAACGGCCAGCGTCCGGCATTGCGCGCGTCGTTGACCATAAGGCTGGCGCTCAGCTGCGGCTTTGCCGGCAACATCGCGCAGCCGACCCGATGGGTCGCCGAAACCGACAGGACGAGGTGGCAGAACCTCGATCCGATCACCGGTGGCGCCGATCCCGAGACCCCCGATACCGCGCTCGGTGCCTTGCGCGAGCACATCGCCTCTCATCGCCCACTGGCGACTTCGTCGCAGATCGAGGCGGCAGCTCTGGCGCTGCCGCCAGCGTTGGGAGTGGCGCGCGCACATGTCGAGGCTGGCTGGCAACGCGGCCGGCGCAAGCCTGCCACACCAGCGACCCGAACGCTCATCGTCGCACGCACCGAACCGGGGAGCGAGGATGCCGCCTGGCTTTCCGAGATCCGCCGCCGCCTCGTGGCGCGCATCGCCGCAGGCGAGCGGCTGCTGGTGGTTGCGCCGCAATATCAGAAGTTCACACTGGCGATCGCGCTGGTGGCAACGCGCGGCAGCGATCCGGCCCGCGTTGCCGCCGCGGCAAGCGCGGCTGTGGCCGACCGGTTCGACCCCGACAAGCACCCCTGGCCGTTCGGCCGCGATGTCTCAGCAACGATTGTCGCCGGCTGGGCGCGCAATGTCGAGGGCGTGACTGCGGTTCTCGAGGTGACGCTGTCGCCGTCAAACAACGGCATTCTCGCAGTCGCGCGCGATGCCTTGCCGCTGCTCGCCGCCCCCCCAACTGTCTCCGCCCTGAGGCCCGCGGCATGATCGACGGTCACGCCTATCGCTTCGAAAGCGATGCTCAGCTCGCGCTGAGCCTGCGCATGAGCCTTTCGACGCATGTTCGCCTTGCGGCGGATCGCGGAAGCCTGGTGACCAGGCTCGACATGACTCCGGTCTGGCTTGCGGAATCGATATGGCTTGATGCTGAGGGTATGCTGCACGGCAACGGCTGCGGCAGCTCGGCGCTGGGCCAGGACGGCCGCAGCGTGCGGAGCGGCCATATTTTGTGGATTCTGACGGACGGCAAGCTGTTCCGCATCGATCCGTCGACGCTGCAGATCGTAGATGTCGCGGCCGAAGCCGCGCGTGACATCGCCGGTGATGGAACGGGGGGCCTGTGGTGCCTCGACGAAAACATCATCGTGCACAGAGACCGGCGCGGGCTTACGATCGAAACACTGCCGCTCCCCCGGGGCCTGACCGCGGACCGCATCGCCAGCGCCGGCGACACCGTCTTTGCACTCGATATCGCCCGCGGCGAATTGGCAGTTTTGCGCTGCAACGCCCCCGTGCTGCGGCTATATCCCGGCGCGGTCCCGGGCGAGCGCGGCGCAAGCTTTGCCGCCAGCGACCTCGTTTCGGGCAGCGACATGGTTCTACTCACCGGTTTCTGGGGCAGCGCAGCCGGTTGGTTGGGGTGCGACGCGGCCGGCGAGGTGATCTGCTCGGGCGTCTGGGACGCGTCACCCGTTTGTGTCACCCCGTCGGGCGACGCCTTGCTGGCGGCGTTCGCTGTGGGTGATCGATGGGTGGTGCGCCGTTTTGATGCGGCCTGTGCGCCGGCGGGCGAATTGCTGTTAACCCCGATGCTAGAAAGCGACACGCTCGCCGGCGCTTGGTCTCGCGCGCAGATCATGGCAACATTGCCCGAGGAGTCGACGCTCGACGTCACCTTTGCCGCCACCGGCGACGCGGCACTTGCCTCCGCGGCGCAGGCGATCTTTGCCGACAAGGAACAGAGCGCCGGTGACCGTGTCCGCAAGCTGCGCGCGATCCTGCCATGGTCCGAGCCGCTGACCTATACCGGACGGCAAACCGATGCAGCCCCCGTTGCCGAGGCATTTGCTGCGCCTGTCGGCGATGCGGCGGGCAATTTCCTGTGGTTGGCGATCGAGCTCCATCACAACCGCGCCGCGGCGCGGCCGGCGATCGCCGGCCTCGCGGTTCACCACGATGTGCCTGGTCTGATGGATTTTCTTCCTGCCGTTTTCCGTACGGCCCATGGCGACGGCGACGGCACACTGCGCCGGCTCGTTGCGGTGTTGGAAGCGACCTTCCTGGGCTTCGATGATGAAATCTCCAAGCTCGCCGACCGGGTCGATCCCGATCGCACCGAGGATCGCTGGCTGGCTTCGCTCGCGGCGCTGCTCGGGCTGCCGTTCGACGAAGCGCTGAATCCGAAGCAGCGCCGCGCACTGCTGCGCGGCGCTGCTGCCATCATCGCCGGGCGCGGCACCCGCGCGGGTGTCCTCGCGCTGCTGACAGCGGTACTCGGCGACAGGCCCTATCGCGTCATTGACCGCACCGAGCAGGCGGTCCCGATCGCGCTCGGCGACGGGCGACTGCCGGGCTTCCTTTCCGGACCCTCGGCGCGCGTGCCCCGGCTCGACGCACGGCTCGTTCTCGGGCGAACGCCGCTTGACGCGACCGGACCGTGCGACGGGCAGGTCGCGCGGGCGCCATCGCTGCTGGTCGTCATCCCCACGCGCGCAAGCGAACGCCGCCGGCTTGGCGAGGCCCTGCAGCAGATGATCGCGGCGATAGTGCCCGCGGGTGTTCGGCTCGAGATGCGCTGGATTGGATTTGGCGAGGCGACGGGCGGGGAAGTGCTGGGAGTCGTCGACAATTGGCCGTTGATGGCGCCGGGCACAGGGCTGGTGCCCGGCGCGGCGCGGCTTGATGGAACGCATGACGTGCAGCTGCGCAGCGAGGGCATTGGCCTTTCGCAGCGGCTCGATTGAGGAAGGAGCGGGCAAATGAGCAAACACCCTGAAGGACCGGCGGATGCCGGGGGGTGCGGCCCCTGTACGCCGTCGCGTCGCAACCGCTATTACCGCGACAAGCGGCTGCACGTCGCCGACTATGTGCTTGAGCAGGACTATCACATCCAGCGCCGGCGGCTGGTCAACCGCGCCATGCTCGGCTGGGGGGTGGTTGAAGGCTTTGCCATCGACAGCGAGACGCTGACCGTCGGCAGCGGCATCGCGATCGACCCCCAAGGGCGCGAGCTGGTCGCTTGCGCGCCTGTCAAGCTCGACGCCAGCGATGTCTTGTGGCTGGGCGAAAGCAAGGGCGGTTGTGGCTGCAGACTTGACGTCGTCGATCCACCGGCCGAGCCGGCACCGAACCCCAACAAGCCCGGCGACGGCGACGACTGCTGCGACAACGGCGACGATCCTTGCGCAGGCCTTTATTTGCTTGCCGCGCACTATGCCGAAAAGCACGTCGACCCGGTGCGGATCGACGACGGCTGTGGGGGCGCGCGCTGTGAGGCAAACCAGGTTTGCGAGACTGTGGTCTACTCGCTGCGACCGGTCGATTGCTGCCCGTCGGGCTTGCCCGACTGCCACTGCCCGGCCTGCGCGGGCGACGACCTCTGCGGCTGTGAGGATGTGGACCCCTACCCGGACGACGCCGCGCCGCCTTCAGCACCGGACAAGGGACCGCCCAAGGACGACAGCGGCCAGCAACCGACCCCGACGGATGATTCGAAACAGCTCGCGGCGGCGCCGGCCAATGCGCCGAAAGACCAGGCGTATTCGCTGGATGACGGCAAAAAAGACCCGACCGATCACCGTTGCTACAGGCTCGATCGCGGCAATCATCGCCAACTCGTCCGCTGGAGCGAAATTCCACCGGATGGCTTCGACTCGTGCCTGGTTGACAAGCTGGTCCGACATGGCTGCTTCGCGCTCGATCCGTGCGGCGGGGTGCCGCTCGCCTGCGTCAAGATCGACTGGCACTGCGGCGAGCCTCGCGTTGCGGTTGTGGTCGATGACGCCCACCCGCGCCGGCTCGCGCGCAGCAACGAGTCACTGTTTGATCTCATCCGCGGCTGCGACCTGACCCGGATCCAAGATGTCGGTTGGGGCGCATGGCTGAAGGGTGGCACGGCGGTTCCACGCTCGACCTTCTCGGAAATGTTTTTGTCTGCGGTAGACCTGCCCGCCGGCGACGCCGTCACTTTCGGGCTGCGGGGCAAGCCGCTGCTAACGAAGTTCACGGTGCGATTCAGTGGACCGGTTCGGACCGAGACGCTGACGCCCGACATCGTCGCGATCTCGCTGATCCAGCCCCAAAGGCGCGAGCGCGTCGACGACATCGTCCGCTTGCCGGTCATTGCGCTGCAAGCCGACGCTCACAAGCCCGGCGACCCGGCCGGAACGACACGAGGTTTTGCCGTGCTCACTGACAGTGCCTTCTATGCCGGCGAGATCGTTCGCGAAGACGTTTCAGGCTTCGATGATCCCACCGTCGTGGAGATCGAAATTCGCGCCGACTGGATCATCGACTGCAACGGCCAGGAAGTCGCCGGCGGCGGTCGCAGCCTGCCGAGTACCGGCAGCGTGCCGGGCGGGCGCTTTCTCAGTAGCTTTACGGTTGTCCCGAACAAGCGAACCGAACCGGAGACCGACACTTTAGTCAATAAGGAGCGCTGACATGCACAGCGGATGCGATTGCTTGGCCGAAAGCGGCCAGAACACCAACACCCAGATCCGCGCGCTCGAACGCCCGCTCTACTCGACGGGTATAGTCCTTGAAGCTTCCGACCTCACCGCCGACGTAGATTACACTCGTGATCTCAATCGGCT
>JBKDAC010000034.1:0-3524 GCA_046316515.1 Sandaracinobacter sp.
CTCCAGATGACGTCGCGCTGATGGCATTGATCGGCGACACTTCGCCTGACCATCGAATCTTCGTCGCATCCACCTGCTGCAAACTGCTGCCGCTGGCAGGTTGCAGCCGCAGGGAGGCAACCAGGGAACCAGCCCGGCCCATCGCGCCGCCGTCGAAGGTGGCGCCGCGCGGAAGGTTGCCGCCGTCGCGATCGACAACCGCAGGCCCGTTGCCCTTGTTGAGCAGGCGGCTCGGCTTGAACGGCGACAGCGTGATCGGATCGGCCGGATAGTCGCCATTGCCCACCCCGGCAGGCTCGCCCGGCCCGGTGGCCGACAGGTCGCTGACATAGCCGAACCAGTTGACGCCATAGGACGCCACCGGCGAAATGGCCGGCCCGGTGAAGTTCAGCTCGATTTCCGACCCGATGCCATAGAAGGCAAACTGGAAATTGGCAGGCGACGCGACGCCCCGGTTGGCGTTGACGTTGCCGCGATAGCCGACGCCATACAGCAGCTCCCACGATCCGGTCAGGCCGCCGTCGGCGCTAAAGGTATCGTGCTTCGTCGCGTTCCGGTCCATCGCCGAATAGCGAATAACGTTGCCGGTCTGCTGCAGGTCCAGGCCGAAGATAAACCGCGTGGTGCCCGCCAGCGGGCCGCTGTTGATCGTCACCCGAGGCCCGCCGGACGTATCGCCCGCCGTCGTCATCTGATCCCGCCGCCCGTCCGCAGTCACAGTCGTCACCGCAGCAGCCGCCGCATATTGGAACCGATTCGGGCCAAGAACCGCCGTCACCGTCGTAGTGCGGTTCATATTGGCATTGATGAAGCCCGCCACCGTGATGCTGTCGCCCACCGCAAGGCCGTGGTTCATCAGGCCAATCGTGATCGTTGTATTGGGTGAGTTATTCACCCGCACCGCCGCGACGTTGCTCGTCGTCGATGCGAACGGCGCATCATTGTGCCAGTTGAACCGTCCGCCAACGAAGGTCACGCCCTCAAAGATGCTGTCCTGAAGCTGGCTGCTGCCGCTCTCGCCAATGATCAGGACCTCCTTGAAGCTGGCATTGGTCGCCATTTCATAGAGGGTGTTGACAAGGGCAAACCGCCGAGACGCCCCGCCGTCGCCAAAGTTCGTGCTGCTGCCGGTCGAGAGCATGCCCGCCGCCCAGCCATAGACCTTGCAGCCCCAGATCATCGTGTCGTCGGGGTTGGCCGTGCCCCCAGTGAACGCGAAGGTCGTCCGCGACGGCGCAAAGTCCCCCGCCTGCGGCATTGCCAGCGTCACATTGATCGCCACTGCGCAGGCAGCGGTATTGTTCGCTCGCGTCCGCACCACATTGCGCATCATCCAGCCTGTCGGCTGCGCATTGCCGTCCCGGAACGTGCTGTTGAAGGCGCTGAAGTGCGCGATTAAGTTATAGATCTGGCCGCCACCGCCCAGCTCGCCGGGCCGGCCTTCCATGGATACATTCTCGAACGTCGCCCAACTGTTCGCCCGTAAGTTGAAAAAGTTGGTGCTGCCGATGCGGACGGTGCAGTCGCGGAACTTCACCCGGTCGATGTTGCCGAATTGGACCGCCGCAGATCCCGCCTGAAACACACAGTTGGCGCGCGGGTCAGCATTCGTCGGGTCGCCCCGGATGACAATATAGCCGACGCCAGCATTTGCGCCCGCACTGCCATAGGTGATGCCGCCCGTTTCGATCACCTGGCCGGCGGTCAGGATGAACTCGCAATAGGCCGCGCTCCGGGTGACGTTCACAAAGCCGTTCCGCCCGGTCCAGGGCTGGTTCAGGGAGCCCAGCGCCGCCTGCGCCACCTGCGAATTCGCCGCCTTGTTCGCCAACGGAGCCGCCAGCGCCGAGGCCATATCCGTGTACAGCGTGATCGCCGACCGATGCGCCGCATTGTTCGGGTCGGTGTTGGGCGCCGTGTTGTCCAGCATGATGAAGCGGGGCGTCAGGGTAGCGCCGACAGGATCATAGTAGAACTGGAACGGCACGTCCCAGGCCGGGCCCAGCGACGCGATCGTCGAAGTGTTGTGAGCGTTGCCTGTCTCGCGCGCCGCGCCGATCCAGGGATAGGCCCGGGCGTGTACCGTGATCGGGCCGGGGCTAAGCCCCAGCGGCTCCAGGTTGATCGCCTGGCCGATGCAGCGCAGATTGTCCCCGTACAGGGGGGAGGTGCGCAGGCCGGTCACCATCACCGACTTCGGCGCGCCGCTGTTGTCGAAGAACAGAAACTCCATCGCCGCCAGGGGCTGGTGCAGCTCTATCCCGAAATGCTCGGGATGGTGCGTCGCACAGATAGAGCGTTTTCCGATCAGTTTGCATCATATCCGCAGGAGCTGAAGTAGTTGGCGCATTCGGTGGGCTGGAAGATGTCGACGAGCTTGCCGATGAGGTCCCAGAGGCCGCTGACGGTGCGCTCGCCTTCTTTTCGCAGCATGGCTTTGAGGCGGGAGAAGGCCTTTTCGATGGGGTTGAAGTCCGGGCTGTAGGGCGGGAGGAAGAGCAGGGCTGCGCCGGCGGCTTCGATGCGCTCGCGCACGGCGGTCCGTTTGTGGCTGGAGAGATTGTCCATGATGACGACATCGCCGGGCCGGAGTTCGGGCACCAGGACCTGGGCGACATAGGCCTCGAACCAGTCGCCGTTGATGGGGCCATCGAGCACCATGGGCGCTACCATCCCGCTGGTGCGCAGGCCCGCGACCAGCGTGGTGGTCTTGCGGTGGCCGTGGGGAAAGCCCATCCGCAGCCGCTCGCCGCGC
Source organism: Sandaracinobacter sp. (assembly GCA_046316515.1). Lineage (GTDB taxonomy): Bacteria > Pseudomonadota > Alphaproteobacteria > Sphingomonadales > Sphingomonadaceae > Sandaracinobacteroides. The sequence goes on from JBKDAC010000034.1 coordinate 2,756, forward strand.
CGTGCGCGACCATGGCTGCGGGCCATGTTGGTCGCGGTCCAAGTCTCATCAATGAACAGCAGCCGGTCTGGGTGAAGGTCGAGCTGGCCGTCGAACCAGGCCTCGCGTTGCCTCAGGACGTCGGGGCGGTCCTGCTCGATGGCGTGGCCAGTCTTTTTTTACGCGTGAAGCCGCGGCGGGCAAAGAAGCGGTGCAGGGTCGAGACCGACACCAGCACACCGAGGTCGGCCAACGCCGCGCGCAACTCCTCCAGTGTGATATCCCGGCGCGCCTCATAAAGGGCAAGGATGCGCACCTGATGCGCCTCGATGCGATCCGAGCGCTTGTCTCCACCCTGCGGCTTGGGCGCAAACGCCCCCGTTCGGCGTTGCTGATCCCGCCAGCGAACCGCCGTCGACGGCGCCACGCCAAAGCGTGCTGCCGCCGCCCGACAGCTCATCCCATCATCAATCGCCGCCAACGTCCGCGAGCGAAGATCCATCGAAAGCGGTCTGCCCATCCATGCCGGCCTCCATCTCCAGCAAGCATCCTTAATCAGACTTTCACGCCCTTGGGAATCCCAGCAGATTCAAATGGGTCGGAAAACGCTCTATTGCCCGTCACCCCCGGCTTGCCCGCCCCCGCGAAAGCGGGGACCCGGGGCCCAGCATTCATTCTCCCAACGTCACAGGCGTGAAAATTAGGTCGGGGGGATCAAACGCCCCATCGCGCTTGCGCGCTCGAACGCCTCAAAACCAGCGCCGGCCCGGAACGCATGACAAAGGGAGAC
>JBKDAC010000035.1:0-2864 GCA_046316515.1 Sandaracinobacter sp.
GCTCTTTCTTCTGGTTCCGATCCATGCTCACTCCATCACCTATGGTGCGCCCCGAATGGACACACCAGTTTGAGCCATGCTGCCAGGAAAGGTCCGGGCCCCATGGCCCGCCCGAAAAGGAGCGCCGCAGCCACCCCTAAGGGGCGCCACAAACCTCTCCAGCCATCGCACGGCGTCAGAGAGCCAAAGCTGTTCCTCGTCTCATGCAGGCCTTTTGGCTTAGACCCTCTCGGGCACCTGCAATCTCGGACGGCGCCGCAGACCCGAAAGGCTGCGAGCGGAACGCGCGCATATAAAGGGATTCCGCAACGCGTCAAGATTTCCGGCCTGGTATCGCTTTTGCGAGAAGGGGCACTTCTGTCATGATCACGGGCAACTAGGTGGGATATGAGAATGGCCAAACCCGCGCGTCTTGCGCACATCGTGCTGATGACCCGCCGCTATCAGCAGATGATCAACTGGCACTGCAGCGTCTTCGAAGCGCGCGTCGTCCAAGCCAACCCAGCGCTCGCCTTCCTGGCCTTCGACGACGAGAGCCACCGCTTCGCCTTCGCCAACCTGGAGGTGCTGAAGCCGGGCGGTGACGGCTGCAGGGACGATATCGGCGTGAACCATGCGGCCTTCACCTACGAGACCGTCGACGATCTGCTGTCCACCTATGTCCGGCTGAAGGAGGCCGGCATACGCCCCTACTGGCCGGTGCACCATGGCATGACCCTGTCGCTCTACTATCAGGACCCCGACGGCATCCGGCTGGAACTGCAGGTCGATACGCTGGGCGCACAGGAGTCGTTCGACCTGATGCAAAGCCCGGCCTTTGCCGAAAACGGCCTCTGGCACAGCTATGATCCCGATGCGCTGGTTTCGGCCTGGCGCGCCGGCGCCAGCAGGGAAACCCTCCTCAGAAGCCCCGGCGGCCCGCCCAGCCCGATTCCGGCCGAACATGGGCTGTTCGTCTAGCCACTCCACGCACGCACCCCCGTGGACGAGAAAGAGGCCGGGGAGTGCGCCCCGGCCCCTTCCGATTTCAGCCCAGTCGAAGGATCAGGCGCCCATCGACGCCGGATCGACCTTCACGCCCTTGCCCTGGGTAGAGGACAGCGCGATCTTCTCGACATACTTGCCCTTGGCGCCCGACGGCTTGGCCTTCACCAAAGCGTCCAGGAACGCGTCCAGGTTCGCCTTCAAGTCTTCCTGCGGGAAGCTCGCCTTGCCGAGGCCGGCGTGAATGATGCCGGCCTTCTCAACGCGAAACTCGATCTGGCCGCCCTTGGCCGCCTTCACCGCCTCGCCCACATTCATCGTCACCGTGCCCAGCTTCGGGTTCGGCATCAGGCCCTTGGGGCCCAGCACCTTGCCCAGGCGACCCACCAGACCCATCATGTCGGGCGTCGCGATGCAGCGGTCGAAGTCGATGGTGCCACCCTGCACGATTTCCAGCAGGTCCTCGGCGCCCACCACATCGGCGCCAGCTGCCAGGGCTTCGTCAGCCTTGGCGCCGCGGGCGAAGACGCCCACGCGCACAGTCTTGCCGGTGCCCTTGGGCAGGGTCACCATGCCGCGCACCATCTGATCGGCGTGGCGCGGATCGACGTTCAGGTTCACGGCCACTTCGATCGTCTCGTCGAACTTCGCGGTCGCGTTCGCCTTCACCAGGCTCAGCGCCTCGTCGACGGGATACAGCTTCAGCGGGTCGGAAGCGCCTTGCGCCTTCTGCTTCTTGGTCAGCTTTGCCATGGGATCAGCCCTCCACCACTTCGAGGCCCATCGCGCGGGCGGAGCCCTCGATGGTCTTCATGGCCATTTCGATGTCGTTCGCGTTCAGGTCCACCATCTTCTGCTCGGCGATCGCCCGGATGTCGGACTTCTTCACCTTGCCGGCCGGCGCACCCTTGCCCGGGGTCGTCGCACCGGATTTCAGGCCAGCCGCCTTCTTCAGCAGGAAGCTCGCAGGCGGCGTCTTGGTGACGAAGCTGAAGCTGCGGTCCGCATAGACGGTGATCACCGTCGGGATCGGCATGCCGGCTTCCAGGTTGCCGGTCGCCGCGTTGAACGCCTTGCAGAATTCCATGATATTCACGCCGCGCTGACCCAGCGCAGGCCCGATCGGCGGGCTTGGGGTGGCTTTGCCAGCTGCAACCTGCAGCTTGATGTAGCCCGTGATCTTCTTTGCCATATCACATGCTCCAAATCAGGGTCGGGCAGTTGCCCTTCCCTCCGGTTGTGCGGCCGTGTGGTCCAGACGGTTCCGGGCCAAGGCCCTTCCCCTCCCACGATGAACCCCTGACCGACCGCGGCGCAGGGGCACTCTCCGCAAGGCGAACCCGCCTTACAGGGAAACTATTTGGTCTTTTCGACCTGCTCGAAATCCAGTTCCACCGGCGTCGCGCGGCCGAAGATCGACACCGACACTTTCACGCGGCTCTTCTCATAGTCAATTTCCTCGACCAGGCCCGAGAAACTGGCGAATGGACCGTCCAGCACCTTCACCGAATCGCCGATCTCGAAATTGGCCTTCTTCTTCGCCTTGGGCGCGGCTGCATCGGCCTCGGCCTTGGTGTTCAAGATGCGCGCGGCCTCGGCCTCGGAAATCGGCTGCGGCTTGCCCGAAGACCCCAGGAAGCCCGTCACCTTCGGCGTGTTCTTCACCAGGTGATAGACCTGGTCGTTCATTTCCAGCTTGGCGAGCACATAGCCGGGGAAGAACTTCCGCTCCGACTGCACCTTCTTGCCGCGGCGGACCTCGGTCACCTTCTCGGTGGGCACCTCGACCGATTCCACCATCGCATCCAGCCCCATGCGCGAGGCATCCGAGAGGATCTGGTCACGAACCTTGTTCTCGAAACCGGAATAGGCGTGAATGA
>JBKDAC010000036.1:0-14442 GCA_046316515.1 Sandaracinobacter sp.
GCCCAGAGCGTGATGCCGAGCTGGCGGGCAATGCGCGCGACCGCGCTGTCGCGGTCTCCCGACAGGATGCGGACATCGAGGCCGGCGGCCTTCAGGCGGCGGATCGCGTCGGCGGCGTCGGGGCGGAGCGGATCCTCGAAGGGAATGGGGGTTGCCGGCGCGCTGCCCCGGCGGAAGGCGAGGCTGAGGAGGGAGGCGTCGGCCTCGGCAGTGGCCCCAGCCCAGTCCGGCCGGCCGAGCCATAGCGCTTCACCACCGTGGTCGGCCTCCAGGCCGAGGCCGGGGTGCTCGCGGATGTTGCGGATCTGGGTGGGCACCACGCCCTGCGCCCGGGCGGCTGCCAGCAGTGCGCGGGACAGCGGGTGGCTGCTGTGCGCGGCAAGGCCCGCGGCCAGCGCGAGGTCAGCGGCCGAAAGCGGCAGGGCGCCCGCCGGGACGGGGCGGCCGAGCGTGAGGGTGCCCGTCTTGTCGAGCACAACCGTGTCGCACTGGGCGAGCCGTTCGAGGGCACTGCCGTCCTTCACCAGGATGCCGCGCCGCATGAGCACGGAGGCTGCGCGGACCTGGACGGCGGGGACGGCAAGGCCAAGCGCGCAGGGGCAGGTGATGATGAGGACCGCGATTGCGGTGACGAGCGCCTGGTGTAGGCCCGCGCCCACCAGCAGCCAGCCGATGGCGGTGAGGAGGGCCGTCAGGTGGACAGCGGGCGCATAGAGGCGCGCGGCGCGGTCCGCGATGCGGGTATAGCGGGCGCGGCCCTGTTCGGCCGTTTCCATCAGCCGGACCACCTGGGCCAGGAAGCTCGCTTCGCCGACGGCGGTTGTCTTGATGGCGAGCGGGGCGTCGAGGTTCAGCGTGCCGGCCAGGAGCTGGCCGCCGGGCACCACTGCCTCGGGCAGGCTTTCGCCGGTCACGAGGCTGCGATCGATGGCGGAGGCCCCTTCCAGCACCAGGCCGTCGACCGGCACGCGGCTGCCCGCGGGAACAAGGATGGTCATGCCCGGTGCGATGCTGTCGATCGGGCGATATTCGGTCTGGCCGTCGGGCGCGCGGACTGTGGCGCCCGGGGCGGACTGCTTGAGGAGGGCAGCGACGCCGGCGCGGGCGCGGTCGCGCATCACGCTGTCCAGATAGCGGCCGACCAGAAGGAAGAAGAGCAGCATGACCGCTGCATCGAAGAAGGCCTGGTGGCCGCTGGTGACGGTTTCGTAGAGGCTGAGGGCGACGGCGAGGATCAGGCCGATGGAGATGGGCACGTCCATGTTGGTGCGGCCCTGCCGCAGCGCGGACCAGGCGGAGGCGAAGAAGGGCTGGCCGGCATAGGCGACGGTGGGCAGTGCGATCCCGGCCGAGATCAGGTGGAAGAGATCGCGGGTGGCGCCCTCGGCCCCGGACCAGACCGAGATCGAAAGCAGCATGATATTCATGGACGCAAAGCCGGCAACCGCCATCGCCTTCAGCAGGCGGCGCGAGGCGGGGTCGGCGCCCTGCGCGGCGACATCGGCGGGCGCAAAGGGGCGGGCCTCGAAGCCGACATCGGCCAACGCGGCCACGATGGCCTCGGGCGAGGTGGTGCCCGGGGCCCATTCGGCCGTCAGGCGGCGGGTGGTGAAGTTGACGCGCGCATGGGCGATACCGGGCAGCGCGCGGACCGCTCTTTCTGCCTTGCGGATACAGCCGGCGCAGTGGATCGCCGGCACGTGCAGGTCGATCCGGGCGTGGCCTGCTTCGCCGTCCGCGACGAAGAGGTCGAGCCCCGACAGGGCAGCAGGGGCAAGGGCCGCCACCTCAGCCGGCCTTCTCGATGTGGAGCCGGGTGGCGAGATAATAGTGATCGCTGCCGCGGCCGAGGCGGACTTCGCTGAGCCATTGGCCGGGGGGCAGGCCGTGCGAAGCGGAATAGACGCCTGACGCGGTCTCTACCAGGGGGAGGTTGCGGGTGGGCTCGGCGCCCAGCGGATGCTCGAGGCTGGCGATGGCGGTCAGGCCGGTGAGCGGCGCGCCCAGCGCATTGGTGGCGGTGACCGTGAGCGTCAGCGGGTCGGCCTTTGCCTTCACCGTCCAGCCCAGCGCCTTTTGCGCGCGGCCCTGTTCCAGCCAGCCGTTAAACTTCTGGCTGGCGACATAGCTGTTGTCGACCACCAGCCCGGGGTGGCTGCGGCTGGCCATTACGGCGAGCGCGAGGTTGACCGCGATCACGATGGCAAAGCCGCCACCGATCACGGCGAAGGCGCGGCGTCCGGTGAAGGGGCTCGTCATTCCTCGTCTCCGTCGTCGTCGCGCTCGGGCGCAGTGAAGCGGGTGGTTTCCATCGTGTCGCCCTCGCCGTCTACCGCACTGGCCTTGAACAGCAGCTGGGACTGTTCCTCGCGGATGGAGGCAGCGGGCACACGAACCTGAACGAGGTAGGTATCGACCCCGTCCGGGCGGACCTGCAGGCGGATGCGCTTGGCCGGTGCTTCGCCGGTCACGGGCACGGACAGGCGGGCATTGTCGAGCCCGGAGACGGTCAGGTCGAACGCGCGGGGCCGGTGTTCCTTGTTGAGGAGCTTCACCGTGTAGCTGTTGCGGATGTCGCCGTCCGACAGCTGGACATAGACCGGGTTGCGGTCCTGCGCGACCAAGATGTCCATGCGCGCGCGGCCGGCGAGCACAACAAGCATGCCGATGCCGATGGCAGCCCAGAGCGCGCCATAGATGAGGACGCGGGGGCGTACGATCACCTTCCACATTGGTGGCAGGGCCTCGCCCCGGGACTCCGCGACGTCGCGCTTCAGCGTGGTGTAGCCGATCAGGTCCTTCGGGCGGCCAAGCTTGTCCATCACCTCGTTGCAGGCGTCGATACAGAGCGCGCAGGTGATGCACTCCAGCTGGGGGCCGTTGCGGATGTCGATGCCGGTGGGGCAGACGTTCACGCAGGCCATGCAGTCGACGCAGTCGCCGGTCTTGCCTGCGTCTGCTGCCTTGACGCTGCCGCGGGGCTCGCCGCGCCAGGCCTTGTAGGTGACGAGGAAGCTGTCTTCATCGAGCATGGCCGACTGGATGCGGGGCCATGGGCACATGTAGGTGCAGACCTGTTCGCGCATCAGGCCGGCGAGCGAATAGGTGGTGAAGGTAAGGACACAGATGGTCGCAAAGGCGGCGAAGGGCGCCTGCCCGGTGACGAGGTCGCGCAGCAGCGTCGGCGCGTCGGTGAAGTAGAAGACCCAGGCGCCGCCCGTGAGCACGGCGATCAGAAGCCAGATGGCATGCTTGGTGGTCCGCTTGGCGAGCTTTTCGGCCGACATCGGGGCCTTGTCGAGTTTGAGCCGGTCATTACGGTCGCCTTCCACCCAGCGTTCGACCGCCATGTAGAGATCGGTCCAGACCGTCTGCGGGCAGGCATAGCCGCACCAGGCGCGGCCGACCGAGGTGGTGACGAGGAAGAGGCCGAGGCCGGCCATGATGAGGAGGCCGGCGACATAATAGAATTCCTGCGGCCAGATCTCGATGGGGCCGAAATAGAAGCGGCGGTTCGCGAGATCGACGAGCACGGCCTGGTCGGGCGAGAAGGCGCCCCGGTCCCAGCGCAGCCAAGGGGTGATGTAGTAGATGCCGAGCGTGAGGAAGAGCAGGATCCACTTGAAGCGCCGGAAGGGGCCCTCGATCTTGCGGGGGTGCACCTTCTCGCGCTTCTTGTAGAAGCCGCCCTCGGCGGGGGGGGCCGCCGGGGCAGGCTTCAGCAGGCCGGGCATCTGGTTCACTCCCCGCCGCCGAGGCTGTGGACATAGGCGGTCAGCTTGCGGATCGTCGCTTCCGACAGACGCGCGTTCCAGGCGGGCATCACGCCGGCGCGGGCGTTGGTGATCGTGGCGGTCAACGCCGCACGATCGCCGCCATAGAGCCAGATGCCATCGGCAAGGCGCGGGGCGCCGAAGGTCTTGTTGCCTTCGCCCGCGGTGCCGTGGCAGCTGCTGCACTGTTCGGCGAAGGTGACGGCACCGCGCGCGGCCATCGCCTGATTGTACTCCTGGCGGGAGATTGCGCGGACATGTTCCACCACGTCGGCGATCTGGGCCGGGGTCAGAAGGCCGTCCTTGCCGAAGGCCGGCATCATCGACTGGCGCGTGTTGTCGTTCCCCGGATGGCGGATGCCGTTGACCAGTGTGCCATGGATTTCCTCCATGCTGCCGCCCCAGATCCAGTCGTCGTCGTTCAGGTTCGGGTAGCCCTTGGAGCCTGCCGCGCCGGTGCCGTGGCACTGGATGCAGTGCACCTTGAAGGCCGAGCGCCCGCCTTCCACCGCTGCCTTCAGCACGGCCGGGTTCTTCGGGATGTCGGCCAGCGCCATCTGCTCCAGCCCCTTCAGCGGGGCCGCGCGGGTGGCCTCCAGCGCCTTCATGTGCTGCTCGACATCGGCCCGGCTGGAATAGCCGAGTGTGCCGCGTGTGTTCCCGCCCGGCACCGGCCAGGCCGGATACAGCACCATCCAGACGAGCGAGAAGGCAATGCAGGCATAGAAGATCCATAGCCACCAGCGCGGCAGCGGGTTGTTCAGTTCCTGGATGCCGTCCCATTCATGCCCCGTGGTACCGGGTCCGCTGAGGGGGGCTTCGGTCTTGGTCGGTTCCTGGCTCATTCGCCTGCCTCTTCGTCACGGAAGGGTATCATTCGGGCGTCGTCGTGGGCCGCGCGGCTGCCGGGCCTCAGCGCCCAGCCGATGGCGACCAAGAAGATCGCGCCCATGAAGACGAGGCCCCAGCTGTCGGCGAAGGTGCGGAGGGTCTGGTAGTCCATCTGATCCTCCTCAGCGCCGGTTCTGCTCGGGCACATAGCTGTCGAGATCGACCAGCGTGCCCAGCATCTGGAGGTAGGCGACCAGCGCATCCATTTCGGTGAGGCGGGTCGGGTCTCCGTCGAAGTCGCGGACCTGCACCTTGGGATAGCGGCGCTGCAGGTCGGTGGGGTCGCCGTTGGGATCGGCCTGCGCCTTCATGTCGGCAAGCGCCTGGGCGATCTGCTCGTCGGAATAGGGGACGCCGACAGTGCGGTTCGCCTTCAGGTGGCCCGCGATGTCGGTGGTGTCGAGCGCCCTGGCCTTCAGGAAGGGATAGGCCGGCATGATCGATTCCGGCACCACGTCGCGCGGGTTCACCAGGTGCTGGACATGCCATTCATCCGAATAGCGGTTGCCCACCCGGGCGAGATCGGGCCCCGTCCGCTTGGAACCCCACTGGAAGGGGTGGTCATACATGCTCTCGGCCGCGAGGCTGTAGTGGCCGAAGCGCTCGGCTTCGTCGCGAAAAGGTCGGATCATCTGCGAGTGGCAGGTGTAGCAGCCCTCGCGGATATAGATGTTGCGCCCGGCGAGCTCGAGCGGGGTATAGGGGCGGACCCCTTCCACCTTCTCGATGGTGTTCTCCAGGAAGAAGAGCGGGACGAGCTGCACCAGCCCGCCGATCATCACCACGACGAGGGTGAGGACGGCGAGGATGGTGACGTTGCGTTCGATCTTGGCGTGGGATTCGAAGGCCATCTTGGGCGCTCCTATTCAGCCAGCTGCGCGGCGTGTGCCGGCGCCAGGGGCCCATTTGTTTGGGGTCTGTCTGTGTGGGGGTTCAGCGGCGCGCCGGCATCCAGCGGGGCTTCATCGCGTTTCTTGCCCAGCGCGGTCATCCAGATGTTCCAGACCATCAGGAGCGCACCGGCCAGGTATATGACCCCGCCCAGCAGGCGGATCAGATAATAGGGGTGCATGGCCGCCGTGACCTCGGCGAAGGAGTAGACGAGATAGCCTTCGGCGTTGAATTCCCGCCACATGAGCCCCTGCATGATGCCGGCGACCCACATGGAGGCAGTGTAGAGGGTGATGCCCCCCATCGCCATCCAGAAGTGCCAGTTGATCATGCGCAGCGAGTAGAGCCGGGCGACGCCGAACACGCGTGGCGCCAGGAAGTACATGCTGGAGAAGCTGATCATGCCGACCCAGCCGAGCGCGCCGGAGTGGACGTGCCCGATGGTCCAGTCGGTGTAGTGGCTGAGGCCGTTCACCGAGCGGATGGACATCACCGGCCCTTCGAAGGTGGACATGCCGTAGAAGGCCAGCGCTGCCACCTGCATCCGGATGATGGGATCGGTGCGGATCTTGTCCCACGCGCCTTCCAGCGTCATTAGGCCGTTGATCATCCCGCCCCAGCTTGGCATCCACAGCATGATCGAGAAGGTCATGCCCAGAAACTGCGCCCAGTCCGGCAGCGCGGTGTAGTGGAGGTGGTGGGGCCCGGCCCAGATGTAGAGAAAGATCAGGCTCCAGAAGTGGACGATCGACAGCCGGTAGGAATAGACCGGCTTTCCGGCCTGCTTGGGCACGAAGTAATACATCATCCCCAGAAAGCCCGCGGTCAGGAAAAAGCCCACCGCATTATGGCCGTACCACCATTGGGTCAGCGCATCCTGCACGCCGGCCCAGACGCCATAGCTCTTCGGGCCGAAGCCGACGGGCACGGCCAGGTTGTTCACCACGTGCAGCATGGCTATGGTGATGATGAAGGCGAGGTAGAACCAGTTGGCGACATAGATGTGCGGCTCCCGCCGCTTGACTATGGTGCCGACATAGACCGCGAGATAGGCGACCCAGACGATGGTCAGCCACAGGTCCACATACCATTCCGGCTCGGCATATTCCTTGGACTGGGTGATGCCCAGCACATAGCCGGACGCTGCCAGCACGATGAACAGCTGGTAGCCCCAGAAGACGAACCAAGCGAGGCCGGGCGCCCAGAGCTGCGTGCGGCAGGTGCGCTGCACGACCCAGAAGCTGGTGGCGAGAAGCGCGTTTCCGCCGAACGCAAATATGACGGCCGACGTGTGCACGGGCCTGAGGCGCCCGAAGCTGAGATATTCGATCCCCCATCCCAGCGTCGGGAAGGTCAGCTGCGCGGCGATCACCACGCCGACCAGCAGGCCCACGACGCCCCAGAAGATGGTGGCGATGACGCCCGCCTTGATGACGCCGTCATGATAGCCGCCGTTCGACCTGTCCGGCACATGCCAGCCGCCCGCGGGCGCAGGTTGCAGCCGCCCCAGCGTCGTGACGACGGCAAGGACGCAGGCGATCAGGATGATCACCCCGTGGATCGCGAAGCCCGCGCTGGCCGCGGTGGCGATCATGAAGAGGGAGAATATCCCGAAGAGAAGATAGGCACCGGCCTGGAGGAAGGCTGTCATGGTCTGTCTGGCCCCGATGGTTGGGTTACCCCCCGTCAAGCGGGTGGATGGTGCCTGGCTGGACCCAGAGCGAGGGCGCGGCCTTGATCCCGGTCAAACCGGGCGGTGGCGGTGGGAGTGCGTCAGTATGGCGCAGATCCGCCCTGCGCGGGCTCAGCCCTTGGGCAACAATCTCGCCGCGCCCATTTCCGCGCGGGTGACATCCCCCAGCGTCACGGTGGGGCCGTCGGGATTGGCGCGCAGGATGATGTTCGCAAACTCCTTCGCGGAATTCAACCGGCCCTGCGTTATGATGGTGGCGTTCAAGTCCATGCCGCGGGCGAGCTGCCGCTCGCCCAGCTGGCCGCCGGGGCTCTGGCTGTTCTGTTCCTGCACCGCCCGCAGCGCATCTGCCGCCGACATGCGGAAGCTGGCGAGCCGGTCGGGATCGAGCCAGATGCGCATCGCATAGGGCGAGGCGAAGACCTGCACGTCGCCCACGCCCTGCACCCGGCGCAGCTCATCGACCACGCGGGCATAGGCGAAATTGTCCAGGTCCTCGCCGTTGGTGACACCGGTTTTCGATCCGATGACGACCAGCAGCAGGAAGCCAGAACTTGCCTGGCAGCCGGGAATGCCCTGACGGCGAATTTCCTCCGGCAGGCACTGTTCCACCAGCGTCAGCTTGTTCTGGACATCCATCTGCGCCTTGTCGATGTCGGTCCCGGTCTGGAAGGTGACTGTGATCGATCCCTGCCCGTTAGAGGCCGAGGTCTACGCCATGTAGAGCAGGCACTCGACCCCGTTCAGCTCCTGCTCGATCACCTGGGTGACGCTCTGCTCCACGGTCATCGCGTCGGCACCGGGATAACAGGTGGCCGTCATGGAAAGGGCAGGCGGCGCGACACTGGGATATTGCTTGATCGGCAGGCTGTTGAGCGCGATCAGCCCAATCAGCGAGATGAGAAGCGCGGCCACAAGGCAAAGACCGGGCGATCGATGAAGAAGCGGTGTCCCATGGCCTAGTCGGCCTTCGGGGGCGATGACCCGCACGGGGCTTCCCGGCTGCACCTTCTGCAGGTTGCTGACGATCACCTTCTCGCCGCCGCACAGGTCACCAGCTGGGCAGGGCGCGCCTCGGCCTTTCTGTCGACCGTCAGCACCATCACGCTGCCGCCGCGCGGGCTTATGATGATGGCGCGCTGCGGCACCAGGATGGCATCGGCGCGGGTGCCGGCGAAGATGCGGGCGCGAACGAACTGCCCGGGCATCAGCATGGCCCCGGGATTGGGGAATTCGGCCCGCAGCGCCGAGACGCCCGTCGGCTCGTCGAACGAGAGGTCGAGAAAGTCCAGAAGGCCCGTCTGCGGAAAGATGCTGCCGCCTTCCAGTGCAACTCCACCCTGGTCTTGTCGATGCCGGGCACCTTCAGTTCGCCCGAGGCGATGTCGCGGCGGATCGCGACCAGCTCGGAGCTTGACTGCGAAAAGTTCACGAAGACGGTGTTCACCTGCTCGATCACCGTCAGCAGCGTGCCTTCCTGCGTGCTGACGAGGGCGCCATCGGCCACCTGCGCGCAGCGCGCCTGGCCCGAGATGGGGGCGGTGACCGTGGCATAGCCCAGGTTCAGGCGTGCGGCCTCCACCTGGGCGCGGCCCTGCAGCATGTCCGCCTCGGCCTGCCCCAACCCCGGCCGCCCGCATTCCAACCTTGCGCGGCAGCATCAAGCAAAAGCTTTGCAACCGGCCGTCACGCGGCCCCCGGCTGCCGCAGACCGACGGTCAGGCCCGTTCCGGCGGATAGACCCAGAAGCGCGAGATCTGATAGCTGAGCCAGGCGATGAAGACGACGATCGTCGCCTGGGACAGCATTGTCGGAAGGCCGAGCGGCTCCGTCGCCAGCCAGAGCAGGCTGCTGTTCAGCGACATGCAGAAGAAGTGCATGAGCACGAACCGGACCGCGCTGGTGCGCGAGAGGGCCTGCTGCCGGAACGAGAAGCGCGACTGCAGCACGAAATTCACCAGCATCGACAGCAGATAGGCAAGGACGGACGCGGGCATCGGCTGGACCCAACGGGTGATGAGGGCGAACAGCAGCATGTAGATGCCCACCGACAGCAGCCCCACGATGCCGAACCGGGCCATCCGGCCGATCTCGGCCGGAGACAGCAATGTTTTGATGCGGGTCGGCATGGTGGCCGGACCCTAGGGACGGTGCGCGGCCCGTGCAATCCGCGCGCGGCGCGAAGACTGTCGAGGGGGCCTTGCCCAGGGAAAAAGGGGTTGCGCCGTGGTTGCGGCATGCCATAGGCCCGAAGTGGGGCGAAGTCGGCCCTGCAGATCGCCAAGCATCTTCGAAAGGGCGGCCCTTCCGTGACGGCACTGTCGATTGTCATCCCCTGCTACAACGAGGAGGCCTGCATCGACGAGCTGCATCGCCGGGTCACGGCAGCAGCGCGCGGACTGCTGGGCACCGATTACGAACTGATCCTGATCAACGATGGCTCGAAGGACGGTACCTGGGCCGCGATGCAGCGGTTGTCGACGACCGATCCGCAGCTGGTCGCGATCAACCTGGCCCGCAACCATGGCCACCAGTTGGCGCTCACCGCCGGCCTCGATCTCGGCCGGGGCGAACGCATCCTGATCATCGACGCCGACCTGCAGGATCCGCCGGAGCTGTTGCCCGAGATGATGGCGAAGATGGACGCGGAAGGCGCGGACGTCATCTATGGCCTGCGCGTCAGCCGGGCGGGCGAGACCGTGGGCAAGAAGCTGTCAGCCGCCATGTTCTACCGGCTGCTCGATCGGCTGACCGACATCGAGATCCCCGTGGACACCGGCGATTTCCGCCTGATGACCCGGCGCGCGCTGGATGCGCTGCTCAGCCTGCCCGAACAGGCGCGCTTCATCCGGGGCATGGTGGCCTGGATCGGCTTTCGTCAGCTGCCCTACCCCTATCACCGGGCCGAGCGGCACGCGGGCGAAACCCACTATCCGCTGTCGAAGATGATCAAACTGGCCTTCGATGCGGTGACCGGCTTCTCTACGGCGCCGTTGCGGCTTGCGACCCAGCTGGGCATGCTGCTTGGCATCCTGGCCCTGCTGTTCGGCGCCTACACCCTGTTCGGCTGGCTGCGGGGCGGCACGGTCGAGGGCTGGACCTCGCTCGCCCTGCTGGTGATCATCCTGGGCGCGGCCCAGATGTTCGTGCTGGGCCTGATCGGCGAGTATCTGGGGCGCGTCTATATCGAGGCCAAGAGGCGGCCGCTTTACATCATCGCGGACGTGATCGGATCGTCGCGCCCCGGCACGCGGCTGGGCTATCGCGGGGACCTGTCGGGCAGCAGCCCAGCAGACAGCAAGGTCGACTTGGTTCGCTGACGCTGCCCCACCCGCCTGAGGGCGGGCAGTCCCGAAACGGCGCCGTCAGGCTGGCGTATCCGCCAGCCGCTGTTCCCAGGCGATCGCATCGCGCACGATGGCGTCCAGGCTTTGGTGTTCGGGCTTCCAGGCGAGCAGTTCCTGCGCGCGGGCCGGGTTGGCGACCAGCCGGGCGACATCGCCGGGGCGACGCGGTGCCATGGTGCGCGGCAGGGTGCGGCCGGTCACCCGGTCAACGCAGTCCAGCACCTCCAGCACCGACGAGCCCTGCCCATAGCCGACATTGACGGTGAACGAGGCTGCCCCTTCGCGCAGCCGCGTGACGGCTGCCACATGCGCCGAGGCAAGGTCGGAGACATGGATATAGTCGCGAACGCCGGTTCCATCCGCAGTGGGGAAGTCGGTGCCCGTCACCGACACACGCGCGCGCTTGCCGATCGCGGCCTCGGCGGCGATCTTGATCAGGTGTGTTGCCTCTTTCGAGATCTGCCCGGCGCGCCCCGCCGGGTCGGCGCCCGCCACATTGAAATAGCGCAGGATGCCGACGCTGGCCCGGCCAGTCTGCACCAGGTCTCCCAGTGCGCGCTCCACCATCGCCTTGCTGGCGGCATAGGGGTTGACCGGGGCGAGCGGCAGCGTCTCGTCGAGTAAGGGCGCATCGGGCGCGCCATAGACGGTGGCGGTCGACGAGAAGAGGATATGCTTCGCGCCGCCGGCCAGCGCGGCGTCGAACAGGGCGGCGGCCCGGCCGACATTGTAATCATAATAGAGCAGCGGCTCGCGCACGGATTCGGTGACCGAGATCAGCCCCGCACAGTGGATCACCACATCGACGTCATGCGCGCGCGCGGCAGCCTCTACCACAGCGCGGTCGGCGCAATCGGCCTCGATCAGCGGAACGCCGGCCGGCGGCAGCCGCCGGCTGCCCGTGACGAAACTGTCAAGGATGACGAAGGGCAGGCCGCGATCCAGCAGGGCGAGCCCGATGTGGGAGCCGATATAGCCGGCGCCGCCGGTGAGGAGGACCTTGGCTGTCATTGCGGGCGGCCTGCCGAAGCGACTGCCAGCAGGGAGACGCCGGTCGGATAGCCGCCGCGGGCCACCTGCGACGCCTCGGCCGCGAAGATCTTTTCCAGCAGGCTGTTTACAGCCGGGGAGGGCACAGCCTCTTCGGCGCGGGCGCCAAGGCCCAGGCTGTTCTGGATGAGGCGCGTGCCCGCGATGATCGGGAACAGATGGGCGTTGAACGCGGTCAGCTTGTCGGTATGCAGGCCAGCGGCGTCCAGTACCTTGGCAAAGGCCTCGCGCGAATAGCGGCGATGGTGGTGATTGCGCACGTCATGCTCGCTCCACAGCCAGGGATGGGCCGGCACCGTCAGCAGCAGCCGGCCGCCGGGCGCAAGCTTCGCGCCCAGCGCGCGCACGGCCCCCACATCATCCTCGACATGCTCCACCACGTCGAAGGCGCAGACCAGGGCGAACGGCTGCGGAAAGGGAATGCCATCCGGCAAGGTGCCGGGAAGGACGGTTGCGGCCCCCTTGGCATTGGCCGCGTCGCGCGCGCCGTCGTGGGGTTCAAAGGCAGACACGGTGCCGAACTGGGCCAGCATGGGCAGGTTGCCGCCCGGGCCGCAGCCCGCCTCCAGAATGGCCGCCTCCTTCGGCAGCTTCAGGCTCTCGATGACGGTCGCAAGGATGTGGCGGCGCCCGCGGTACCACCAATGGGCGGACTGGACATCCGCCATTTCCCGGTAGACGGCCTCGTCCATCAGATGCCTGCCCCTTTGCCAAGGCCGGGTCTGCGCCCCTGCCGATGCTGCACTGCCATAAGGTTCCGGCCCTTCCGCGTCAATGCGAGCCAGTGCCCGACCGGGCAGAAATCGGCAGTCAAGTTGTTGATATTTAACAATACAGAGAGCCCGCTTTGGTTGCCGGAGGGCAACCTTCAGGGCTGTGCGGGTTCGCGGCTCAGCCGGGTCATCAGGATGGCGGCGCGCCGGGCCTGCAGCGGGATGGACGGCAGGTCCACCAGCTCGCGTTCGGTGTGGTCTCCGCTGCCGGCCGGGCCCATGCCGGCCAGGCTGTCGACATCGGCCGCCACGAAGCCGATGTCGCCGGCGCCGCGGCGCAGCGGATCGAGCTCGGGCATCTCGGGAAGGCCCAGGTCGCGGTTGACGCCGTTCAGCCGGGCGAGGATTGCGCGGTTGCCCTCGGTCGGCGCCATGGGCGGATAGGGATCGTTGAAGACCAGCTCGGCGCCGGTCTTCGGAGTGTTGCGGCCCACGATCGCCTCCATCTTCGCGCGCACCCGCTCGGACTGCTGGGGCGACAGGCTGCGGAATTCGCCGATGGCAACCGCTGTGGGCGGGATGATGTTGGACTTGCCCGTGACGGTGGCACGCACGCCCTCGCCATCCAGGTCCACCCGCTCGCCGCCGGCCAGCAGGCCCACGTTGAAGGTCAGGCTGGGCTCGGGCAGCTCGGTACGGAAGGCCGCGAGGATGCGGCTCATCTCGAACACCGCGCCGTCGCCCATGCGCTCCGAGAAGATGCCGCTGCTGTGGCCGGTTTCCCCCTTCGTCTTCAGCGTCCAGGTGTTCGACGAGCGCCGCGCGATCGAGCCCATGTCCTTGCCGTCGATGCGGACAAGACCCTCGAAATCCAGCGCGATGTCGGCGCGCCTGCCTTCGGCGATCAGGTCTGCCCGGGCGATGGTGCGCGGGGATCCGGCCTCTTCCTCGTCACCTGTGAGTGCAACGACGATGTTCGCATCCTTCAGCGTGCCGGCGGCCTTCATCGCCTGCAGCGCGGCGAGGATGATGACGATCCCGCCCTTGTTGTCGCCGACGCCGGGGCCGCGGGCGACGTCGCCCTCGCGGGCAAAGTGCTGGAAGGGGCTGTCGGGCTCGAACACCGTATCCAGGTGGGCGATCAGCAGCAGGCGCTTGGTGCCCTTTTTCCCCACATGCTCGGCAAACAGGTGGCCCGCGCGGCCGACCTTGTCCTGCGGGATCCAGCGCAGCTTGAAGCCCAGCGCCTCGAATTCGGGGCGCAGCATGTCGGCGACCTTGCGCACGCCTTCCACATTGTTGGTCCCGCTGTTCTGGTTCACCAGCCGCTCGAGGAGCGCGATGGTGCGCTCGGTGTTCGCGTCGACCGTCTGCACCATGCGCTGTTCGGCAGGCGACAGGGCGGCATGCGCCGGGAGCGGGGCGAGGGCGAGCAGGGCGGCGGCGAACAGGGCGGTCGCGAACAGGGCGATCTTCATGACGTGCCTGTTAGGCCATCGGGGGCCGGCGGGG
This sequence comes from Sandaracinobacter sp., assembly GCA_046316515.1. Lineage (GTDB taxonomy): Bacteria > Pseudomonadota > Alphaproteobacteria > Sphingomonadales > Sphingomonadaceae > Sandaracinobacteroides. The sequence continues at coordinate 13,871 of JBKDAC010000036.1, forward strand.
CAATGACGGGCTCATGGTTGACGGGGCGACAGTGGCGCTTCATGCGCCGGGCATAGGCATTTCGGGGACAGACGATGGCATTCACGGCGCGGATCCTCCTGCTGGGCTCGGGCGAGCTGGGGCGGGAGTTCACCATTTCGGCCAAGCGGCTCGGCGCCCATGTGATCGCCTGCGACAGCTACGCGGCGGCACCGGCCATGCAGGTGGCCGATGGGTTCGAGGTCTTCTCCATGCTGGACGGTGACGCGCTGCGGGCGGTGATCGCCAGGCATGCGCCCGACTTTGTCGTGCCCGAGATCGAGGCGATCCGGACCGAGGTGCTGGCCGAGGTGGAGGCAGCCGGCACCGTGGTGTTGCCGTCTGCCCGGGCCGCGCAGATGACGATGAACCGCGACGCCATCCGCGACCTGGCGTCCGGGACGCTGGGCCTCAGGACGGCGTGCGCCCCATCGCCGACATGATCGACCGCTTCAACGCCATCTCGGCCGAAATGGGTGACCCCAAGGACGACACCGATTTCGACGCCCTCATGGAGGAGATGGGAACCCTCCAGGAAAAGATCGACGCGGTCG
>JBKDAC010000037.1:0-1810 GCA_046316515.1 Sandaracinobacter sp.
CTGCGGCTGGACCCCGGGTTTTTCGAGCTGAACCGTCCGTCGGAGATTGCCAGCCGGCTGACGGCCGACACGACTATCATCGATCAGGTGGTGGCGACGTCTGCGTCGGTGGCGCTCAGGAACCTGTTCATGGGTTTGGGGGGGATTGTGTATCTGTTCACCCTGTCGCCGAAGCTGACGGGGCTCTTGCTGTTCGTGATCCCGCTGGTGATCGGGCCGATCGTGTTCATGGGGCGGAAGGTGCGGAGCCTTTCGCAGGCGAGCCAGGACCGTGTGGCGGACGTGGGGTCGCTGATTTCCGAAGTGCTGCGCGCGATCAAGGTGGTGCAGGCCTTTGGCGCGGAGGGCCGAGAAGCGGCGCGCTTTGCGGCGAGTGCGGAGGCCGTGTTTGCGGCCGCCCTGCGACGAATCCGGGTGCGGGCGCTGATGACGGCGATCGTGATCACTTTGGTGTTCGGGGCGATCACGCTGGTGCTGTGGGAGGGGGCCAACGATGTGCTGTCGGGGCGGATGTCGGGTGGCGACATCACGGCCTTCGTGCTGGCGGCGGCGATCGTGGCGGGGGCCTTCGGCGCGCTGACCGAGGTGTATGGGGATTTGATGCGGGCGGCGGGGGCATCTTCGCGGGTGCGTGACCTGCTGGCCGAGCAGCCGAGCATCACGGCGCCGGCGCTGCCCGTGGCGTTGCCCGTGCCGCCGCAGGGGCGGCTGGCGTTCGAGGGTGTGGGCTTCCGCTATCCCAGCCGGCCCGACATGCCGGCGGTGCGGGATTTCAGCCTGGCGGTGAAGCCGGGCGAGCGGATTGCCGTGGTGGGGCCTTCGGGGGCGGGGAAGAGCACGCTGTTCCAGCTGGTGCAGCGCTTCTATGACCCCATGACCGGGCGCATCCTGATGGACGGCGTGGACCTGAGGGATGCGGATCCGGCCGAGGTGCGGGCGCGCCTTGCCGTGGTGCCACAGGAGGCCGTGGTGTTCATGGGGACGGCGCGCTCTAACATCCTCTATGGCCGGCCGGACGCGAGCGAGGCGGATATGTGGCGCGCGGCGGAGGCGGCCAATGCGGCGGAGTTCCTGCGCGCGCTGCCCAAGGGGCTGGACAGCGACATGGGCGAGGGCGGCACCCGGTTGAGCGGTGGGCAGCGGCAGCGGATCGCGATTGCACGCGCGCTGCTGAAGGATGCGCCGATCCTGTTGCTGGACGAAGCGACGAGCGCGCTGGACGCCGAGAGCGAGGCGGCCGTGCAGGAGGCGCTGGAGCATCTGATGGAGGGGCGGACTTCGCTTGTGATTGCCCACAGGTTGGCGACGGTTCGGGATGCCGACCGGATCGTGGTGATGGACGAGGGGGCGATCGTGGAGGTGGGCCGGCACGAGGAGCTGGTGGCGGCTGGGGGGCTTTATAGTCGGCTGGCCGGCCTGCAGTTTGGGCCGGAGGCGGCCCCCGTCAGCGCACAGCGCTGATCGGGGGACTCGCCGCAGGGCCCGGCCGGCGGGGCGGAGGCCTTGGGGCCGACGAACCCGGCCGACGAGTCCGGCTTTGCCGGACTTTTTTCTTGTTCTAAGAGAGCCCTGCGCCCGGACTCGGCGGCTTTTGCTGCCGGCCGGGGGCAGGGCGGTTTGCGGGCGCTGTGGGTGGTGTTTGGGGCGTGGGCCGGCCGGCGGGGTGGGTAGGGTAGGAAGAAAGAAGAAGAGAAGAGGCCGGCGAAGCCGGCCCCTCGGACACCCAAAAATGGCGGGGGGTTAACCCCCCCCGTTTTAGTGCCCTCCGGGGTAAACCGCGGGGTCGGGAGGTAGCGCGGCGCGCGAATAC
>JBKDAC010000038.1:0-2516 GCA_046316515.1 Sandaracinobacter sp.
GGTCCGGCCAGCACACGCGTCAGATCGACGACCAGAAGGCCGGCGAGCGGGCCGGTGCCGTTTGCGGCATTTTGGAAAGGTTCAGCTAGCATGTGCCAGGCAGCGCTAGCCGCTCCCCGCGGCGTCGGAAAGGCGGATTTCACATGTTAACGCCGGGTGAACTGCTTCGACGAACGACAGCACATCGTCGACGAAGGGCGTCGCCACCGGCCATGCCCTTGGCTAATGTGTCCCGATGAACCAGCCCTTCCTCACGAAGGCCAGCAGCGCAGAAGCCCGAGCCGGCAGCCCGGACACCAAGTCGGGTTCCGAGCGTGCGCGCGCCGACGGCGCGGGCCGATCCAAAGGCGGCCCGGCCGAGGGCGGGGCGGGCGCTGCCCTCGCCTTTGCCTCCATCGTAGGCTTCTGGCTCGTCTATTTCGCACTGGCAACCGCGCGGTCGCTGGTGGCCGATCTTCCCGGCCAGGGCGAGATGCTTGTCCGGCGCGCCATCGTCACCGTTGCGGCCATGGGGCTTACCTGGCTGCTCTATGCTGTGCTGCGCAGGTTCGATGCCGCCCGCACGGGCAAGCTCCTCACTATTGCGTTTGCGGCTTCGATCCCGCTCGCGATGGCCTATGCCACCGTCAACTACATCGCCTTCTTCGGCTTCCCCATCGACGAGCATATCGGCCTTTCGCTTGACAAGATGTGCGAGGACGGCCCGTGCCGCACCGACCCCGTCTCGGTCATCTCGTCGACTGCGATGGAATGGTATTTCTTCATCGCCGCCTGGGCGGTCATGTGGGTCGCACTCTCCTACTCTACGAAGGTCCGTGCGTTCGAACGCGAGGCGGCCGAACTGCGCCAGGCCGCCCAGGCCGCCGAACTCAGGGCGCTTCGCTATCAGGTGAACCCGCACTTCCTGTTCAACACGCTGAACTCCCTCTCGTCGCTGGTCATGCGACAGCGCAACGACGAGGCCGAGCAGATGATCCTCAACCTCTCCACCTTCTTCCGCGCGTCGCTGACCCGCGAATCGACCGAGAATGTGCCGCTTTCCGAAGAGCTCCGCCTGCAGCTTCTCTATCTCGACATCGAGAAGGTCCGCTTCCCCAAGCGGCTGGTGGTAAAGGTCGCCGTGCCCGCCGCATTGGGCGACGCGCTGGTGCCCGTCCTGATCCTGCAGCCACTCGTCGAGAATGCGATCAAATATGGCGTCTCCCGCAGCCAACGGCCGGTCACCGTGACCATCGCTGCGGACCAGGTTGACGACAGGCTGGAGCTGTGGGTGCGCGACGATGGCGAGGTGTCGCCCACGCCTGCCGAGGGCGGCTGCGGAGTTGGAATCGCCAATGTCGAAGCGCGGCTCCGGGCCAGCTATGGCGACGCGGGCGAATGCGTGGCCGGCCGTCCGTCGGCCGGCGGGTGGCTCGTTCGCCTTACCATGCCGTTGCTGCGCGCCTGAAGGCTTGAAGTCCGGCCCGCAGCGGGGCAGTTCCAGACCCAATGACTCAACTCAAAACCCTGATCGTCGATGACGAGCCCCTCGCAGTCGAGCGGATGCAGATCCTCTGCTCACGCCTCACCGGCATCCAGCTGGTCGGCACTGCGTCCGACGGCGAAGCCGCACTCCGCTTAATCGATGCGCTCGCTCCCGATCTCGTCTTCCTCGACATCGCGATGCCGGGGCTGACGGGCCTCGATGTCGCCAATGCGCTCGAAGGCCGGACGGTGCTTCCGGCAATCGTGTTCGTGACTGCGTTCGACCAATTCGCGCTGGCCGCCTTCGATGCGGCGGCCATCGACTATCTGCTGAAACCGGTCGCGCCGGAACGGCTGGAGAAGGCGGTGCAGCGGGTACAGGAGCGTCAGCGCCTGATCGAGGCCAGCCCGGCGTCCGAGGGGCTGCCCCCCGTCCAGCGCTATGCGCAGGAATTCTGGGTCCCCAGCCGCGGCGAGCTCACCCGGGTCGCCGTGGCCGACATCGACCGCATCGAGGCCGAGCGCGATTATATGCGCCTCCACGCCGGCAACAGATCCTGGCTGATCCACGAAACCATCGGCGCGCTCGAGGCCCGGCTCGATCCGGCACTGTTTATCCGCCTGCACCGATCGACTATCGTCCGTCGGGACCGGATCACCCGTCTTGCCCATGATGGCCAGGGCAACTGGACCGCCGAACTGCAAGGCGGCGAACAGCTCCGGATCGGCCGAACCTATCTCGCCAATGTCCGGACCAGCGTCACCCGCAGCTGAGCCGCGCCCACAGCCGAAAAGAAAGGCCCGCCTCCCTGGGGAGGCGGGCCAGTCGGACTGACAGCGTTGAGCAAAGGCTCAGTTCGTGGTCGCGGACGGCTGGGCGCGCGCGGCGAGCTGTTCGGCCTGGGCGCGTGCCACGAGAACGTCGCGCTTGGCGGTGGCCAGCTCCAGCGCGGTCCGTTCGCATGACGCTCGGTTGGCGACTGCGCGGAGATCGCGGTAGTCATGGGGCGCACAGACCTGCTTGGCGGCCATCCGGAGCCGGGTGTCGAGCT
>JBKDAC010000039.1:0-5746 GCA_046316515.1 Sandaracinobacter sp.
GGTGCTGGAGATGGGCAAGGGCCAGCCCGCTCTGGAGACGCTGTCGGTGGCAGACGCCCGGGCGAACATGCTGCAGCGGGTCGAGCTGCTGAGGCCCTTTGCGCCGGAGGGGGTCGAAACCGCGGATCTTGCGATCGCGACCGGGGAAGGGCCGATTCCCATCCGCATCTACCGGCCGGCGGGCGCATATGCGCCCCTGCCCATCGTCGTCTGGCTGCACGGCGGCGGCTGGGTGCTGGGCAATGTCGACACCCATGACAATGTGTGCCGCTTCCTGGCGGAGCTGGGGCCCGTGCTGGTGATCAGCGTGGACTATCGCCTGGCGCCCGAGGCCCGCGCCCCGGCACAACAACAGGACGCGCTGGCGGCCCTGCACTGGGCGGCTGCCAACGCCGCCGCCCACGGGGGCGATCCCGCACGCCTGATCGTCGGCGGCGACAGTGCCGGTGGCAACCTCGCGGCTCTTGCCGCGCTTGCGGCCCGCACGGGCGGGCCGAAACTTGCCGGGCAGCTGCTGGTCTATCCCGTCACCGATTTCCCGGCCGACGCCCATGCCAGCTATGCTGAGAATGCCGACTTCGGCCTGACCCGCGAAAGCATGGAGTGGTTCTGGGCGCACTGGCTGGCCGATGGTGCCGTGCCTGATGCGACCACGGCCCCGCTTCGCGCAGCGGATCTGTCCGGCCTGCCGCCGGCCTATGTGATCACCGCCAGCCACGATGTCCTGCGCGATGAGGGCAAGGCCTATTCCGGACGCCTGGCAGAGGCCGGCGCGCTGGCCTGCCATGATCATGTGGAGGGCACCATCCACGGCTTCTTCTCGATGGGCGGCCTTGCCCCCATCGCCACCGAAACCCTGAAGCGCGCGGCCACATGGGCCAGCCAAGTAAAGGCGGCCCAATGACGATCGATCCCCGCACCCCCGTTCTGGTCGGTCTGGCGCAGAGCGTCGACCGCACGTCCGAGGCCGGCCAAGGCCTTTCGCCGCAGGAGATGATGGCGGCGGTATCGCGCGCAGCGATCGCCGACACGGGCGGCACGGGCGTGGAGGCCGCGATCGACTGCGTGACGGTGGTGCGGCTGTTCCAGGATTCAGGCTTCGGGGCGCCGTTCGGCCAGCAGAACAATCTGCCCTATGCAGTGGCGAAGCGGATCGGGGCGCGGCCTGCGCGCACCCTGTATGGGCCTGTGGGCGGCAACAGCCCGCAGATGCTGGTGAACCATTTCTTCGAGGCCATTGCCCGGGGTGAACATGAGGTGGTTCTGCTGACAGGCTGCGAGCCGCTGCGCAGCCAGGCCCGGGCGCAGAAGGCCGGCATGACGCTGGACTGGGCCGAGCAGAGCCCGGAGGACGCGGAGGCTTGGCCGGAGAAGACGCGCTATGCGAGCCCGCACGAAATGCAGCACGGCATCGCGATGCCGGTGAACATCTACCCGCTGTTCGAAAATGCGCTGGGCCACCATTATGGTCGCGACCCGGTTGCGCACCGGCAGGCGATCGGGCGGCTGATGGAGCGGTTCGCGGCGGTGGCAGCCGGGAACCCCTATGCGCAGCTGCCGGTTGCCCGCACGGCCGAGGAGATCATCACGCCCGAGGGTGACAACCGCTACATCGGTTATCCCTATACCAAGTATCTGAATGCCAACATGTTCGTGGACCAGGCAGCCGCCCTGGTGCTGATGCGCACGGCGGCCGCCGACCGGCTGGGCGTGCCGGCGGCGAAGCGCGTGTACCTGCATGGCAATGCCGACACGCACGAGAAGATCCTGATGACGGACCGGGTCAACTATTTCAGCTCGCCGGCGATCCGGATCGGGGCGGCGCATGCGCTCAAGCAGGCGGGCGTGCGGGCCGACGACATCGCGCACATGGACCTCTACAGCTGCTTTTCCAGCGCGGTGGAGATTGCGGCCGACGAGATCGGAATCCGGCATGATGACCCGCGCGGGCTGACGCTGACCGGCGGGCTCCCCTATTTCGGCGGCCCGGGGAACAATTATTCCATGCATGGCATTGCCGAGGTGGCCGCGAAGTGCCGGGCCAATCCGGAGGCGGCGGGCCTGGTGTTCGCCAATGGCGGCTATCTGACAAAGCACAGCTTCGGAGTGTGGAGCACGGCGCCCAGGGCGTTCGAGCGGGCGGACCCGGCGACCTATCAGGCGGAGATTGACGCCATGGTAAGCCCGCCGCTGGTGGAGAAGCCGGAGGGTGAAGGCAGCATCGAGACCTACACCGTGATCCACCACAAGGGCGTGCCCGCCTTTGCGCTGCTGGTGGGGCGGCTGGAAGGCGGCGCGCGATTCCTGGCGCAGGTGCACGACAATCCGGCTGCGCTGATCGACGTGCCGGTGATCGGGCGGCGGGTGCGCGTGGCGCCAACCGACACGGTGAACATCGCAACGCTGATGTGATGTGCTTCCCGCGCGCCCCTGTCAGCAGGGGGTTCTCAGCAGGGGGTGCGGAACCTGGTCTTCATGCCATCCCCATTGTCGACGCTGGTCGTGGTGAGGCAGGGCGGCTTGCTGCCGGCCTGCTTGTATTTGTTGGCGAAGGTTTCCCGCCGGACGGCATCGACCGCGACCAGCCGGATCGTGTCTGCGCCGGTGTAGACGAAGGTGGTGCCGATGGTCGGCGTGGGGTCGGGCGGGATGTAGAAGCGGTTTTCGCCGGGCCAGGCGGACAGGCCCACGCTGCCGGATTCGATGTTGATCGGGTCCTGAAAGGCGATCACCGGCGCCATCGCGGGTGGTGTGTTGGCGGCGATCTGCTGGCTTGTCTGGCAGCCGCCGAGACCGACGGCGAGGCAGATCAGAAATGTTGACCGATGGATCGGCAAGATACTCCCAATATGCCGGCCCCGGTGCCCCACCACCACAGGATCGGTGGTGGGGCAAGGCCTGCGTCCCGGATTTCAGGACGGTGGTCTTGCCTGTGGCGCATCCTGGCGTTCCAGCGCATCCACCATCTGCCGCAACTCGCGGGCCTGGGTGTCGAAGAGCTGGAGGGTGTCGCGGAAGCTGGGGGCCGAGATGCCGGGGGGTGCCATGGAGAGGTCGTGGACGAGGATCGGGTCGCCCTCTTCGTCGAGGCTGAGGGTGGCGAAGCGGCGCCCGCGGTTGAAGGCGTTGACCTGTTGGAGGGTAAGCTTGCGCTTCGTTCCGATGCCGATCTGGAATTGCAGGCCGACGCAGGCCTTGCCTGCCGCATTGCACTCGTAGAACCAAATCCGGCCGTCAATGCCGCCGAAGTCGGTTGCGATGGTCGGGTCTCCAGCCTCGTCGGTCTCCAGCTCTGCCTGGCGGCCATAGGCGCGCACAGCCTTGGCGATTCCCGCCGGATCGGCTGCGCTCAGCATCACGTCGTCGGCCGGTGCCTGCGCCACTGCAGGCCCTGATATCAGCAGCGCAAGGGCGATCAGGCCTGTTTTTGCCACCCGCCCCGCTCCGTCTGCTGCCAGTAGCTGCGTTCCACGCCGTCGCGCGCGCTCAGTGCCTTCCAGTCGGCGCGGGCGCGGGTGTGGGCGGGGGTGCCATCCTCGAACAGGTTCAGAAGGCGGTCGAAGCCCTCGAGCGCGGTCGGCAAGCCGGCCTCCAGGCTCAGAAGCAGCCGCGCCCCGTTGGCAGGCTCTGCGGCCTCCGACAGCAGGATGGGCTGGTCGGCGTCATGCGCACCGCCGGCCAGCGCGTGGGGAAGGAAGCTGTGATCCGTATGGATCCACAGCAACCTGTCCAGCGTTTCCAGCCGCTCCCGCGCGCTGATCACCAGCAGGCGCTGGCCGCCCGCCAGCGCCTTTTCCGCCAGGCGGATGGCCACCTCGTTCGCGGGCGCCCGCGTGCAGTGATAGAAGCTGATGTCGATTGCCATCGGCTCAGCCTTCGAAATGGTCTGCCACCAGCCGGTCGATCAGGCGCACGCCATAGCCGGTCGCGCCCTTGTCGTGCAGCGGCACGGCCTTGGGCCGCCACACCGCGCCCGCAATGTCGACATGGGCCCATTCCACGCCTTCGTCGACAAAGCGCTGCAGGAACTGCGCTGCCGTGATGGAGCCGCCTTCGCGGGGCCCAATGTTCTTCATGTCGGCGATCGGGCTGTCGATCAGCTGGTCGTAGTGACCGCCCGGTTCCGAGAGGGGCTGACGCCAGACGAGATCGTTGACCGCCTTGCCGGCCGAATCGAGCTTGCCCCACAGGCCGTCGGAGTTGCTGAACACGCCGGCATAATGGTGGGCGAGGCTGATGATGATCGCGCCCGTCAGGGTCGCGAAATCCAGCATCACCTTCGGCTTGTAGGTGCGCTGGGTCCAGGTCATGCAATCGTTCAGCACCAGGCGCCCTTCGGCGTCGGTGTTCAGCACCTCGATCGTCTGCCCCGATAGGGAGGTGACGACGTCACCGGGGCGCTGGGCGTTGCCGTCGGGCATGTTTTCCACCAGGCCGCACACGCCGATCACGCGCGCCTTCGCCTTGCGGCCGGCGAGCGCCACCATCATGCCGGCAACCGCGCCGGCGCCGCCCATGTCCCACTTCATGTCTTCCAGGCCCGGACCCGGCTTCAGGCTGATGCCGCCGGTATCGAAGGTGACGCCCTTGCCGATGAGGGCGAGTGGGGTGGCATCGGCCTTGCCCGTGCCGTTCCATTCCATCGCCAGCAGGCGGGCGGGGCGCACGGAGCCCTGGGCGACGCCCAGCATCGAGCCGGCGCCGATCTTCTTCAGCTCCTTCTCGTCGAGCACGGTCACTTTAACGCCCAGCGGCTCCACCTTGGCGCGGACACGCTCCACGAAGCTTTCGGGATAGATGATGTTGCCCGGCTCGGTGATCAGCTCCTTGGCAAAGTGGACGCCGGCCGCAACCTTTTCCAGCCGGTCGGACAGCGGCCTGGCACTGTCGGGCGCGCCGACCAGCGTGATCTTCGCCAGCTTCCCTTTTTGCTCGTCCTTCAATTTGGTGCGATAGACATCGAACCGCCAGTTCCGAAGGTCTGCGCCGTGGGCGAAATGGGCGGCGGCGACGTCGGTGCCGACGGCGAGGTCGGAGATGCCGCTGAAGTCGGCGACAAGTTCGGCTTCGAGCGTCTGTAGTCGGGCGGCTGCCTCGCCGCCGATATCCTCGAAGGTGCGGGCATCGGCCTTGGTGGGGTCTCCGAGGCCGGCGAGAAGGACGCGCGCAGCGGCGGTGCCGCCAGGGGCAAGGATTTCGAGCAGCTTGCCCTTCTTGCCGGTGAAGTTGGCGGCCTTCATGGCCCGGCCGATCTGGCCCTGGCTGGCGGCATCCAGGTTGCGCGCGCCTTCCGACAGCTCGCCGCCTTCGCCCACGAACAGCAGAAGAGCAGCTGCGCTGCCGATGTCGCGGGTGGCGGCAAAAGCTACGCTCGTCATCGTGTCACTCTCCCCAAGGCCCTGGTCAGCTGGTGCGCAGGGTTTCCTCGAACAGCAATGGCACGCCCGAGGGCGCAGGCGCCAGTTCATTTTCCCACATCACGGTCGCACCCCTCAGGATGGTGCCGATCGGACGGCCAGTGATCTCCATGCCGGTAAAGGGCGACCAGCCGCAGCGACTGGCGAGCCAGCTCTCCTCGATGGTCCAGCGCGCCTTCATGTCGACGATGGTGAAGTCGGCATCATAGCCGGCGGCGATCCGTCCTTTGCGGACCAGCCCGAATAGCCGCTGCGGGCCGGACGCCATCAGGTCGACCAGCCGTGCAAGCGACAGGCGCCCTTCGGCGACATGGTTCAGCATCAGGGGC
>JBKDAC010000040.1:0-2587 GCA_046316515.1 Sandaracinobacter sp.
ACCACCTACGACGTCTTTGCCGTCCCCGACGCGCGGCTCGCCCGCGGCTACCGCTGGGAAAACGGGAAATGGTCTGCCGAACCGATGATGAAGGACGGCGAATTCGGTGCCATGGGCGGAGTCGTCACCACCGCCAATGATTATGCCAAATGGGTCGCCCACCTCCTCTCCGGCTGGCCCGCCGAGGCGAAGGCCGGCGGCGAAGGCGCCGTGATCCGCGCGATGCGCGCCGGCGGTGGCATCCCGCACACCCGCGGGCGGCCGGGAAAGGACGCGCCCGACTGCCGGATGACCTTCATCTACGCCGCCGGCCTGATTTCGGGGACCGACTGCCTGCTCGGCGCCGTCCTGTTCCACTCGGGCGGCTACCCCGGCTACGGCTCTCACATGCTGCTGCTGCCGGAAACGGGCGTCGGCATCTTCGCGTTCAGCAACCGCACCTATGCCGCGCCCATCCCGGCCGTGTGGGACGCAGCCGGCGTGCTGCTTCGCGCAGGCCAGCTCGGCAGGCACCCCATCCCCCTCTCGCCCGCACTGGCGAAGGCCTATTCCGAAGCCCGCCTCATGTGGGCCGAAGGTCGGATCGATACCAACCCCGCAATGCTCGCCGAAAACATGCTGATGGACCGCTCCGCCGCCAACTGGGCGGCCGAATTCCAGCGCCTCAAGGCCGAGAGCGGCACCTGCGAAACCACCAGCCCGATTCAGCCCACCGGCGCGCTTTCGGGCAATTTCCAGTGGCGCTGCTCCACCGGGCGCATCACCGGCCGCCTGCTGCTGGCTCCCACCAACACGGTGCAGATCCAGGCGCTGAACCTCGCCCGACCCTAATCAGCCGGCAGCCACTCCGGGCTCAGCAGCTCCACGGCCACCCCGCCGATCTCCAGCGGCCGGTCGGCAAACTCCATCCGCACCAGCGCCATCTGCAGGTCTCCGTGGCGGGCGCCCCGCAGGTCGGCTGCCGGCTTGCCCTCGCACAGGATCGGCCCATCGGCCCCCACCGGCAACCGCACCGCCAGCAGCCGCTTCCTGAGCTTGTCGCGGTGATGCATCCGCGCGGTATTCTCCTGCCCCGTATAGCAGCCCTTGGTGAAGCTCACCCCGTTCAGCTCGCGCGCGTTCGTTTCCAACCAGAGAAGGTCGTCCGAACCGATCTCGTCGGCTTGCGGCAGCCCCAGCGGCAACCGGTGAGCATGCCACTCGGCAAGTCCCGCGCTCTCGCCCCCCGGCGGCCCCAGAAACCGGCTCCCGGCCTGCCTATGCCGCGGGTCCGCCGGGTGCGGGCTCGGCTCCCCCCACTGCTGCCACACCGCCAGCCAAGGTTCGGGCGCAATCACCACCTGCCGCCGCAGCCGGAACATCGTCAGCCGCCGCGCCAGCGCGGCGATCTGGGCGGCCTCCACATCGATCAGCACATCCGCGCCGTCGGCAAACAGAAACAGCTGGAACAGCACCTTTCCCTGCGGAGACAGCAGGCCGGCGTATAGCGGCTGTCCCTCGGCCAGAAGGGTGACATCCTGGGTCAGCAGCCCCTGCAGGAAGGCGCGGGACTCCGGCCCGGACAGGCGCAAGACAGCGCGATTGTTCATGTGACACAGGGGCATCGCCCCATTAGATAGCGGGCATGGAAAACGCTTCAACCTTCGATAGCATCTGGCGCAACGGAACCGTCTGGCTGCCCGACGGCCCCACCGACTGCGACATCGGCGTCACCGACGGCAGGATCGCACATATTCTGCGCCGCGGCGAGGGCTCGGCCGCCGAGACTCGGGACTGCACGGGCCTGATGATCCTGCCTGGCCTGATCGACACGCAGGTCCATTTCCGGGAGCCCGGGCTGGAGCACAAGGAAGACCTGGAATCCGGCAGCCGCGCCGCCGTGCTGGGCGGGGTGACTGGCCTGTTCGAAATGCCCAACACCAAGCCGCTGACAGACACGGCGGAAGCAATGGCCGACAAGGTCGCCCGTGCGAAGGGCCGCATGTGGACGGACCACGCCTTTTACTTCGGCGCGACGGCCCAGAATGCCGAGCATATGGCCGAGCTGGAGCGGCTGCCCGGCTGCTGTGGGGTGAAGATCTTCATGGGCGCCTCCACCGGCGACCTGCTGGTGCCGGACGACGAGAATCTGTTCCGGGTGCTGAAGCATGGCACACGCCGCGTCGCGATCCATTGCGAAGATGAATACCGCATGCAGGCGCGGCTGGGCGAACGGATCGCCGGAGACCCCTCCAGCCACCCCGTCTGGCGCGACGACGACAGCGCGATCCTGGCGACGAAGCGCGCGATCAAGGCCGCCCGCGCCGCGAAGCGCCGGGTCCACATCCTCCACGTCACCACCCCGCAGGAACTGGAGTATCTGGCAAACCATAAGGACATCGCCTCGGTCGAGGTGACGCCACAGCACCTCACGCTTGCCGGCGAGGATGCCTATCCGCGGCTGGGCACCCATGCCCAGATGAACCCGCCGATCCGCTCGGGCTGGCACCGCGACGGCCTCTGGCACTGGATGGGCGAGGGCGTGCCCGATGTTGTCGGCTCAGACCATGCCCCCCACACGCTGGAGGAAAAGGCCAAGGAATATCCC
>JBKDAC010000041.1:0-8945 GCA_046316515.1 Sandaracinobacter sp.
CTTCTCGCGCTTGTCCTTCACCGAGTTCAGCACGGTGGAGGCCGCCTCCAGCTTGCCCGAATAGATGCGGGCAAAGGTCAGCGTGCCGACAAACGGGTCGGTCATGATCTTGAAGGCGAGCGCCGAGAAGGGCGCCTCGTCGTCGGCCTTGCGACTGTCGGTATCGCCGTTCGGCAGGATGCCTTCGACCGGCGGAATGTCCAGCGGGCTCGGCAGATAGTCGATGACGGCGTCGAGCAGGGGCTGCACACCCTTGTTCTTGAACGCCGAACCACACAGCACGGGCACGAAGTCAAACGCCAGCGTGCCCTTGCGGATCAGCGCCTTCAGCGTCGCGACGTCGGGCTCATTGCCCTCCAGATAGGCTTCCATGACCGCATCATCCTGTTCGACGGCGATCTCGATCAGCTCGGCGCGCGCAGCAGCTGCAGCGTCGGCATATTCGGCCGGAATGTCCTTATACTCGAACTTGGCGCCCAGGCTCTCTTCCAGCCAGATGATCGCGCGGTTCTCGACCAGGTCAACAAGGCCGACAAAGTCGCTCTCCAGGCCGATGGGCAGATAGAGAACGGCCGGACGAGCGCCCAGACGGTCCTTGATCATCTGCACGCACCGCTCGAAATTGGCGCCCGTGCGGTCCAACTTGTTCACAAAGCACATGCGCGGCACGCGATACTTGTCGGCCTGGCGCCAAACGGTTTCCGACTGCGGCTCGACGCCGGCAACGCCGTCGAAGCAGGTGATCGCACCGTCCAGCACGCGTAGCGAACGCTCGACTTCGATGGTGAAGTCGACGTGGCCAGGCGTGTCGATGATGTTGATCCGGTGGTCGTTCCAGAAGCAGGTCGTCGCGGCCGACGTGATGGTGATGCCCCGCTCCTGCTCCTGCTCCATCCAGTCCATCGTGGCCGTGCCTTCATGCACTTCCCCGATCTTGTAGGACTTGCCGGTGTAATAGAGAATCCGCTCGGTCGTCGTCGTCTTGCCGGCATCGATGTGCGCCATGATGCCGATGTTACGATACTTATCGAGCGGGTGAGAGCGAGGCATGTTATGCTCCGGAAATAAAGGCAAAAACTACCAGCGGTAGTGAGAGAAGGCGCGGTTGGCTTCGGCCATCTTGTGCGTGTCTTCCCGCTTCTTGACGGCGGCGCCACGGTTGTTGGCAGCTTCCATCAGCTCGGCGGACAGACGCGCGGACATGGTCTTCTCCGGCCGGTTGCGGGCAGACGCGATCAGCCAGCGGATGGCCAGCGCCTGCGCACGCTCGGGGCGGACTTCAACAGGCACCTGATAGGTGGCACCACCGACCCGGCGCGAGCGGACCTCGACCAGCGGGCGAACATTCGCCAAGGCGTCGTGGAACACGCCCAGCGGATCCCGCTTGGCGCGCTGCTCGACAGTGTCGAGAGCGGAATAGACGATGTTCTCGGCGACCGATTTCTTCCCCTCATACATCACGAGGTTCATGAACTTGGTCAGCACCTGATCGCCAAAACGGGGATCAGGCAGGATTTCGCGCTTTTCGGGGCGACGACGACGGGACATGGGTTAGGCCTCCCTTACTTCGGACGCTTCGCGCCGTACTTCGAGCGCGATTGCTTGCGGTTCTTGACGCCCTGCGTGTCGAGGACGCCGCGCAGCACGTGGTAGCGCACGCCAGGCAAATCCTTCACGCGGCCGCCGCGAATCAGAACCACAGAGTGTTCCTGCAGGTTGTGGCCTTCACCGGGAATATACCCGATCACTTCGAAGCCGTTGGTCAAACGGATCTTGGCCACCTTCCGGAGCGCCGAGTTCGGCTTCTTCGGGGTGGTCGTATAAACCCGGGTGCACACGCCGCGCTTCTGCGGGCAGGCTTCCATCGCAGGCACCTTGTTGCGCGCCTTCTGCGGCTCGCGGCCCTTGCGAATCAACTGGTTGATAGTCGGCATTGGTGGACTGATCTTCCTGCTGTTCGGCCAGGCACCACCACGGTGCCCGCGCCTACTCCAGTTCCGAACCGCCCCTGGTTCCCGATTCTGCCAGCTGGCAGGTTGACGGACGCCCACGGCATAAGCGCGAGGGCAGCCCCTCTCGGGGCCTCTCGCGCACGGCTCGGCCTGTCGTTTCATTCTCGCTGCCAGGGTGGGCGACAGGCCTGAGCCTGGCTGTCCCCCGACGAGCGAGCGCGGCCCATAGCCGCCGGCCCCCGAAACGTCAACAGGCCCGCGCGGCCGACTGCCCCCCACTTGCCATCCGTCGCCACAGCTTCCAACCTGATCGAACGAGGGCCGCAAGACGCAATGACCATCCACCCCGACGCAAAGGCCAAGGGCCGCACCCCGCGCAGCCGCTGGAGCCCGGCTTCCCTGTTCCACAGGCTCGGTCCGGGTCTCATCACCGGCGCGGCCGACGACGACCCCAGCGGCATCGCCACCTATTCGCAGGCCGGCGCGCAGTTCGGCCTCAACATGCTCTGGACCGTCGTGTTCACCTACCCCCTCATGGCCGCCGTCCAGGCTATCTGCGCCCGCATCGGCCGTGTCACGGGGCGCGGGCTCGCGACCAACATGGGCCAGGTGCTCCCCCGTCAGGCGGTGACGCTGCTGGTCATCCTGCTGTTCGTGGCCAACACCGCCAACATCGGCGCCGATCTCGCCGCAATGGGGGCCGCGGCCGAACTTCTGGCAGGCCGCGGACAGGCGGGCTTTGCCGTGGCCTTCGCGATCGGATCCCTGCTCCTGCAGGTCTTCGTGCCCTTCCACCGCTATGTCCGGTTCCTGAAGTGGATGACACTCGCGCTGTTCACCTATGTGGGCGTTGTCTTCAGCGTCCATATCGAATGGGGCAAGGTCCTCTCGGCCATCCTGTCGCCAGACATCGCATGGTCGAACGAGGCCATCATGATCGTGGTCGCGGTGTTCGGCACCACGATCAGCCCCTATCTCTTCTTCTGGCAGGCCTCCCAGGAGGTGGAGGAGGCCAATCTCAAGCGACCCCGGAATGACCTCCTGACCCACCCTCTCGATGCCGGCACCGAGCTCCGCCGGATCGATATCGACACCGTTGTCGGAATGGCCTTTTCCAACCTGGTTGCCTTCTTCATCATGCTGACCACAGCCGTCACCCTGAACCAGGCGGGCATCACCGACATCACCACCTCGGCCGAAGCCGCCCAGGCGCTGCGCCCGATTGCCGGCCAGTTCGCCTTCCTGCTGTTCAGCCTTGGCATCATCGGCACAGGCCTGCTCGCCCTCCCGGTGCTCGCCGGCTCGGCCGCCTATGCCATCGGCGAATTGCGCCGCTGGCCAACCGGGCTCGAACGCAAGCCGAAAAAGGCACCCGCCTTCTATGCGGTAATCGCACTCGGCATGGGCGTGGGCCTCGGCATCATCTTCCTGCCCATCGATCCAATCAAGGCACTGGTCTGGAGCGCAGTGCTCAACGGCATCATCGCCGTGCCACTGATGGCGGCAACGATGCGCGTTGCGTCCAGCCGCCGGCAGCTGGGGCCCTTTGTCGCCCCGCGCTGGCAACTTGTGCTCGGCTGGGCGGCAACCGGCACCATGGCGGCGGCGGTGATCGCCCTGCTGATCCTCTAGCGCCGATCGGTCACCAATACGCCGCCCTTCACCACGGCCTTCGCGCGCAGCAACGGCTCCACGCCCGCCAGGGGATCACCCGCCACAGCCACCAGGTCGGCATAGCGGCCAACCGCAATCGCCCCCACATCCTTTTCCCGGCCCAGCGCCTCGGCCGCCACGCTGGTCGCCGCGCGGATCGCCTGCAGCGGCGTCATGCCGAAGCGCGTCATGGTCGCAAACTGGTTCACCGCCATGTCATGCGGCATCACCCCGGCGTCGCTGCCGAACACCATCTTCACGCCCGCCGCCGTCGCCTTGCGGAACCCCTCGCGCTGCACGTCGGCGATCTCGCGGTCCTTCCGCAGATTGTCCGCCAGCACCCCGTTCTTCTTGCCTTCGGACTGGGTGTATTCGGTGTTGTAAATGTCCATCGACAGATAGGCGCCGCGCTCCTTCGCCAGCTTGATGCCCTCGTCGTCGATCAGGCTTGCGTGCTCGATGGTGTCGATCCCGGCGCGGATCGCGGCCTTGATGCCGGCCGTGCCATGGGCATGCGCCGCCACCTTCACGCCCCACATATGCGCCTCCTCGGCGATCGCGCGCAGCTCGTCTTCGCGCAGCTGCTGTTGCCCAGGCTCGGTGTTGCGGCTGAACACCCCGCCGGTCGCGCACACCTTGATCACCTCGGCGCCATATTTGCGGATCTCGCGCACCTTCGCCCGCAACGCATCGGGCCCATCAGCCACCCCCCTGCTCGTCCGCTCGAAGCTCGGCGGATAGAAGGTCTCGTCGCAATGCCCGCCTGTCGCCCCGATTGCATAGGCCGCCGGCACGATCCGCGGGCCCGCCACCCAACCGTCCTCGATCACCTGCTTGATCGCGACATCAGCGAAATCCCCCGACCCCACGTTGCGCACCGTCGTGAAACCAGTATCCAGCATGCGCTTGGCCTGCACCGCCCCCAGGATCGGCCAATAGGCATCCGTCTTCAGCTGGCTCTCCACCGGCCCGATCCGGGGATCCCCCGTCAGGTGCACATGCATGTCGATGAAGCCCGGCACCAGGGTCAGCCCAGGCAGGTCAATACGCTTGCCTTCCAGCATGCCCAACGTCGCCTGTGTGCCAATGCGGCTGATCCGGCCATCTTCCACCAGGATGGCGGGCTTCTCGACCATCCGGCCCGTCAACACGTCCAGCATCCGGTCCGCCGTGATCAGCACCGTCTCTGCCGCCGCGGGAGCCGACACCAGCGCGGCAACCGCCGCCAAGAACCAGGCCTTCATCAAATTCCGATCCTCATTGCTGCCGGCCCCTTTGCTGCACCTCTTCCCGCCGCTTCGCAACCTCATCGGGCGAAACACCCCGGTTCGCCGCACTCGATCGCGCATGCTCCAACGCCATCCCCTCGCCAAAGCCCAGCGCAAACCCATCGTCGATCAACTTCTTGTACGCCGCCGAAAAACCCGGCGCGATCGTCGCCATGTCCGCCGCAAGGCTTTTCGCCGCCACCAACAGCTCCCCAGCCGGCACCACCCGATTCACCAGCCCCCACCTCTCCGCCGTCGTCGCATCCAGGAAATTCCCCGACAGGCTCAGCTCCTTCGCCCGATAGATGCCGATCAACCGGCTCAGCTTCTGGCTCAGCCCCCAGCCCGGCATGATCCCCACCCGCGCATGGGTATCGGCAAACCGCGCCGTCTCACTCGCAATCAGCACATCACAGGCCAGCGCCAGCTCAAACCCGCCCGTGATCGCCACCCCATTGATCGCCCCCACCACCGGCTTCGAACACTGCTCGATCGCCTTCACCGGATTCGCCTCCGCCGTCTCGCCAGTCGCGTCCCCCATCGCAGACGCGTCGCTCCCCAGCTCCTTCAGGTCCAGCCCCGCCGTGAACGCACGGCTTCCCGCCCCCGTCAACACCACCACCCGCACATCCGCACGCGCATCCATCTCCCGCATCACCGCCGCCAACTCAGCCCTGAGCGCCTTCGACAACGCATTCATCGCCTCAGGCCGATTCAGCGTCACAACCGCCACCCCATCCGCCACGTCCACCAACACCAACGCCATGCCCTGTCTCCCTCACTGTTCCGCCCTGGCTTGCACCTCGCCTGCAAGAACGCAGGGGCCCTGTCCCTGCACCCCGGCAGGAGGCTGCAGCCTCCTGCACCTCCTTAGAGTTGGGGAAAGGGGGGCGGCACCCTCTCTTCTATGGGAAGACCATCGCGTTGCCCCCCTTTCCCCAACTCTGGGGGTGCAGGGGATTCAATCCCCTGCAGGGGGTGCAGGGGGCAAAGCCCCTTGCATCTTGGCAGGCACGGTGCACTCTAGGGCAGGTCAGCAAGGGAGGCAGGGCATGTTCGTTGGGCATTATGCGCCGGCGGTGGTGGTGGCGGCGCATCCGAAGGCGCCGCCGGCGTGGTTGTTGTTCGTGGCGGTGCAGTTTGTGGATTATCTGTTTTTCCTGGCGGTGTTTCCAGGGTGGGAGCGTGCGCCCTTCGATCCGGCCGCGCCCAGCGCCCTACCCTTTGCGCTCGATGCGCCCTGGACGCACAGCCTGCTGGGGTCGGCGGGGCTGGCGATGCTGTTCGGCGCCGGCGCGGCGCTGGCGGCGCCCGCGGGGCGGAAGCTGGCCTGGGGGGTGATGGCGGGTCTGGTGGTGCTGTCGCATTGGGCCCTGGATTGGCTGGTCCACCGGCCCGACCTGCCGCTGGTCCCGGGCGCGGAGCCGCTGGGGCTGGGGCTGTGGTACAGGCCCTGGATCGCCTGGCCGCTGGAGATCGGCCTGCTGGCGGCCGCGACCTGGGTGTTTGCGCGCGCCGTGCCGAGCCGCGCCAGGGCCGCCTGGGCCCTGACGGCGTTCATGGTGGCCGTGCAACTGATCAGCCGAACGCTCCTGCCCCCGGCCACCGAGATCACCGACATGGCCCCCAGCGCCCTGATCGCCTACACCCTGTTCGCAGCCCTGGCAGCCTGGGCGCTCAGGAAGCCGAAGACAGTCGAAGCTTACACACCGTCGCCCCGGACTTGCCCGCCCTCGTGAAAACGGGGGATCCGGGGCCGCTAGCCACGAAGGCACCCAGCAGAGGGCTCCGCCCCCTGCACCCCCGCAAGGGCACCGCGTGCCCTTGACCCGCAAATCCCTTCGTCACCCCGGGCCTGACCCGAGGCCCAGATAGAGGCTGGGAATCCCGCAGGCTCCCAGCCACGCGTCCACCGCGTCATAATCCACAGGCGGACGGGTCGGGTCATGTGCGTCGCCAGACGGCACGAAAATCACCATGCCTTACCGGGCACGAGTCAAAAGAACCCGATAAGTGTTTAGCAGATACTGGCGGCGAACACCGACAAGCCCACCCTTGGCCTTTGGTTGCCAGCGCGTGCCAGAAAAATCGCGCGCTACCCACCCCTCGTCATCGCGACGCAAGTCGAGGTCCCAACACACGCAAGCCCAATCAATCTCCAGCCCCTGCACCTGAAATTCCGTCGCCACATCCTCGAGCATCGTAGATGATCGAATATCGTCAGACGGGTTCAGGAACCAGTTGCGCTCGTCAATCTCCGCTTTCACAAACACGCCTTCTGGCTTCAAGCGCAAGGCACTGGACGCCGCCAGAAGTCCAATCCTCTCCTGGCCGCGACGCTGCCTCTTCAGCCAGTCGCGGGCAAACGCCAGATTGCGTGTTCGGACAATAGGATAGAGCGCCTCTGCTGGAAGCAACGACTTTGCGCGCATCGCATCATTCTCAAGTAGAAGAGCGACATAGTCGGCTAGACCAGACGCCCGGAAAGATCGAACCGAATGGGACAGATGCAAGGCTTCGGATGATCGCCCCTGTAACCGTTTGGCCCGATAGGCAAGTTCGGACGATACCCCATATCCGGCCGTCAAGAGATGGGAGGGCATATGAACCTCCCAATCCCGAAATCCCTCGGCAAGGGCGTCCAGCCATTCGGAAATGCCGGCTTCGCCAGTGTTGATCTCCTGGCCTTCACCGACCAGACACACCACAACACACCAGTCCGTCCTGCGATTCATTGCCGACAGCAGAAATGCAGGCTCGGATTGATCAAAGTTCTGCTGCTTCTTCTTGCGAAGCATGAAGTCACTGGTCTTCTCACGCGTCCATGCGCGCTGGGCTTCATCGAAAATGACTACTTGTTCATTGGGCGGCCTCGGATCCTTCAGGGCTTCGTCGCGAAACTGATGAATGTTCTGGATAAGCAATTCTACCCTTTGCTCCTCTGCCTTCAAATCTCCCTTCCGACGCCTGCCTCGGCGCTTCGCACGCGCTTGCCAATCCAGCATCAAAGCCTTGCGTAACACCTTTACCAACGGGCCGTTTCCCGACAGATATGTCGCATCCAATGCGGTCTTTGCGTTCATGTGACGACACGCCAGATTCAGCCCGACGAGTGTCTTTCCAGCGCCCGGAACACCGGTCACGAAGCAGATGGCCTTGCGCTGATGCTGTGCCGCCGCAGCAATGACCGCGTCCAGATAGGCTGTTGTTGTGGTCAGGTTTATCTCGTCCGCCCCAGACCGCGCTATCTCCTGAACTGCATGTCCGTTGTACAGCGCTTGCGCTGCTTCAATGATGGTCGGCGTCGGGCGGTAGGCACCATTTGCCCAAATGTCCGCATCGATCGGTTCGGAGCCATTAACCGCCACCATTTGGCGAATGATCACGGCCAAGTCGGCAATGCCACTTTTCAATGGCGGATGCACATGGTCCCTCGCCCATAGCCCAAGCTCGATCTGCACGGCGACGGCCCGTGTCGACACAAGAATTGGCACAATGGGCAGACCGTGACTCGTCTCATGGAAGTTCTTCAGGTCCAACCCGTAACCATGCGTCTGCTCGAGCGCAGACAACGGAAATCCGCTTTCGCCGACCTTGTACTCGATGACGAAGATTATCCCGCCGGCCAGAATGATCACATCGGCCCTTCGTCCCATCCGGGGAATGACAAATTCCAGGAACAAATACGCTTCCGGTATCTGGCGCGCGACGTTCTTCAGATGTTCGATCTGGAACAGCCAAGCCTGCTTCTGCGAGTCTTCGACCGCAAAGGTGCAATTTCGCACCAATTCCCCAAGAATCTCGTTACTTGGAGCCTCGGCAAAGTCGGTTCCATTTCCCTGCCACCACGCGCGAGCCATCTCGACAATCCGCCAGGCTTAAAGTCCAACGTCAAGCCATTGTCCGCTAATGCCTTCAATTCGGCTCGTTACCCTCCCCGGAACGCGACCTGCATCCCGCATGCGCCATGTCCTACATCAACCATATTGGTTACTATCGCCGCTCCAGCAAGGAGCAGCCCATGCCCCCCAAACCCGAAATCGCCCCCTTCACCCCCGACCACTTCACCCCC
>JBKDAC010000042.1:0-1130 GCA_046316515.1 Sandaracinobacter sp.
AGGTGAAACGATCCCGCGACCGGATCCAGAGCCTGGGCTTCTTCCAGGAAAAGCTGGAGGTAAAGCAGGCGCCCGGCACTGCGCCCGACAAGGTGGCGTTGCAGGTCGATGTTGAGGAGCGCCCGACGGGCTCGCTCCAGCTGTCGGCGGGCTTCTCCAGCCTCGAACGCTTCATCTTCAGCTTCTCGATCGAGGAGCGGAACTTCCGCGGCCGGGCCCAGCAGCTGCGGCTTTCCGCCAACATCTCGCAGTTCCAGCGCTCGGTCGAGGCGGGCTTCACCGAACCCTATCTGTTCGACCGCAACCTCGCTGCTGGCTTCGACATCTTCCGCCGCGATTTCAACAACTTCAACTTCACCAACGCCGGCCAGCGTAACACCACTTATCAGCAGGTGAGCACCGGCTTCCAGCTGCGGGCCGGCACGGCGATCACCGAATTCTGGCAGGCCCAGGTCCGCTACGGTCTCACGGTCGACGACGTCACGCTGGACGAAAGCTTGTTTTTCTCCCCCGATCCGATCACCGGCGTGCCGGAATGCGATCCTCTGAAGGCCGGACGCTTCCTGTGCGACACGATCGGCCGCAACACCATCTCGTCGATCGGCTACAGCCTGGTCAACGACACGCTGGACAACCGCCTTCGGCCGTCCAGCGGGCAGCGCTTCATCCTGAGCCAGGATTTCGCCGGTCTTGGCGGCACGGTGAGGTATCTGCGCACACGGGTGAACTATGATCGCTATTGGCGCCTGCCGGCCAACTTCATCCTGAACATCGGTGGCGAAGCCGGGAACATCTTCGGCTGGGGCGGCTCGGACGTGCGTCTGGTCGACCGGTCGTTCCTGGGTGAACCGCGCTTCCGGGGCTTCGGCATCCGCGGGGTCGGCCCCCGCGTACTCCGCAAGTTCCGCGACGGAATCGACACGGACACGAACACGCCGGGCATTCAGGACAGCCTGATCGAGGATCGCAACCGGGTCCAGGACGACGCCATCGGCGGCCGGAACTATTATCTCGGCCGTGCCGAAGTCGAGATTCCGTTGGGCTCCGGCGGCCGCGAACTGGGCCTCAGGCCCTCGATCTACGTCGACGTGGGCGCGCTCTGGAGTGTCGAGACTCCGAAACTGATCGAC
>JBKDAC010000043.1:0-4036 GCA_046316515.1 Sandaracinobacter sp.
CCGCCAACGTCCGCGAGCGAAGATCCATCGAAAGCGGTCTGCCCATCCATGCCGGCCTCCATCTCCAGCCAGCATCCTGAATCAGACTTTCACGCCCTTGGGAATCCCAGCAGATTCAAATGGGTCGGAAAACGCTCTAGAAGAACAGGAAGAGTTGCGGGCGCACCGTAGGTCAGCCTCCGGCTGAACGCCCGCTTGTCGGACGTGCCGGGGGAAGCCTCCCCCGCACGCCGGCCAGGCGTTGACCGCGCCTGGAATTCGCGGTCACTTCGTTCCGGCGAGTCCGGGGTCTAGCTTGTGTGGACACTTACCGTAGCCAGAGGATGGTTGCGGCAAGTGCCCACACCAGCTGGCGGCATGATCAAAATCCGGGATCCGCTTAACTTCGCCGCCAAACTGTCCGAATGGGCGGAACCACCGCACGACAGTCACTCGGCCTCATTCGTTGCGTTTGATCGCCGCCTCAGCGCCAGCCCCAGGAAGCCGAAGCCGGCCACCAGCATTATCCATGTATCGGGCTGCGGAATCCCCGGCGTAACCGGGAACGGATTAGGATTCGTCTTGGGGCCGAAAACGCCGCCCCCACCGGGCGGGGACTCAGTGAAGATGTTTTCGGGCGGCTGGATCGGCGTCAGCGTGTCGATGCCGGGGCCCAGCGGTGCGATCAACGGGCATTCCTGAATCGATGTCGTCTGCCGGACGCGCGGAACCGTCTTCTGCACCTTGGGCTTCACGGGCGCGGCGCGCACCTTGCTGGTCGCAGGCTTCACCTGCTGCACGGTCACCACCGACCCAGCACCCATCCCGCCTGCGAGCAACAGCGCGCAGAGTTGCTTCATGCTAACCATGCGAAAGACTTCCGATCGAATACTTAAGCACGCTACAACAAATTGGTCCGGCCATTATGTGGCCCGAGCAGGTACGACTCTTGTCGTAGCCTATTTATATACGCTCAAAAAACAGCGCTTACGAGCAAAACCCATATACTGCCAGCCGTGCAAACCTGCAAGAGAGCAATTGGTAAACGCCAAGATCCATTACAAATTCTAGCTATCTGTTTCCCTATTATCCCCTTGACGCATGTATGTGAATGGGCCTAGGGGAAGGGCCTGTCGAAGCGCGGCCCCTCCGCTTCCCCCGATTTCAGCGTCCGGGAGTTCTTTGCCCGTTTCCCGAATGACGATGCCTGCCTTGAGCACATCATGCAGGTTCGCTTCGGCGGCACGCGGTTTGCGTGCACGTCGTGCGGCAAGGAAAGCACGCACCACAAGCTCAAGGAGCGCCGCACCTACGTTTGCGCCAACTGCGGCCATCACGTGAACCCGACCGCTGGCACCATCCTGCATGACACGCGCACGCCGCTCGTTTCGTGGTTTTATGCCATGTATCTGTTTTCCACGACGCGTCACGGCGTGAGCGGGAAGGAGCTTCAACGCCAACTGGGCGTGACCTACAAGACCGCTTATCGCATCGGCCAACTGATCCGCGATCTCACCACCAAGGCCCAGGGCTTCGATATGCTGCTGGCGGGTCATGTGGAGCTTGACGAGGCTTATGTTGGCGGTCGCCGGTCGGGCGGCAAGCGCGGTCGCGGAGCGCCGGGCAAGACGATTGTTATGGGCCTTGCAGAACGCGGCGGAGACGCCCGCGCGGCGGTTATCCCGGATGTCAAAAAGGAAACGTTGCGCGGCGTTGTGCTGCAAAACGTCGAACCCGGCTCTGTCATTTCGACCGACGAGCTGGTGCCCTAGCTGTTTAGTCCCGGCATCTGGTGGATCGGATTGACGATGAGCTGGTCTGGCTCTGCAGTCCAGATTTTGGCGATATATTCGCAGGGTGTGAGGCCGCTGAGCGTTTTGAGCCGACGGGCAAAGTTGTAGGCGGCCATGAAGTCGGCGAGGTGTAGCCGTAGCTGTTCAAGGCTTTCGTAGTGGAAGCGTTTGACGGTCGCTTCTTTGATGGTGCGGTTCATCCGTTCGACCCCGGCCCGCGCCGGGGCTGGCTCTGGCCATTCGTCCAAGGGTGGTTGGGCTTGTTGAGCCGATGCTCGATGTCGTTCGCCTTGCAGATCAGATCAACCCGGCCAGTGGGCTTGACGGGTCGGCGTAGCGGCGGATGGGCATTCGGCCGGCGAGGTAGGCGTCGCGGCCGGCCTCCACCGCGGCCTTCATGGCGCGGGCCATGCGGATCGGGTCTTTGGCTTCGGCGATGGCCGTGTTCATGAGGACGCCGTCGCAGCCCAGTTCCATGGCGATGGCCGCGTCGCTGGCGGTGCCGACGCCTGCGTCGACGAGGACGGGCACCCTGGATTGTTCGACGATGAGGCGGATGTTGACGCGGTTCTGGATGCCCAATCCCGAACCGATGGGGGCGCCGAGCGGCATGATGGCAGCGGCGCCTGCGTCTTCGAGGCGGCGGGCGACGACGGGGTCGTCGGTCGTGTAGACCATCACGTCGAAGCCTTCTTTCACAAGGACTTGCGTGGCCTTGATGGTCTCGATCACGTCGGGGAAGAGGGTCTTCTGGTCGGCGAGGACTTCGAGTTTCACGAGCGTCCAGCCGCCAGCCTCGCGGGCGAGGCGAAGCGTGCGGAGCGCATCGTCGGCGGTGAAGCAGCCGGCGGTGTTGGGGAGGTAGGTGAAGCGGTCGGGCTTCACATAGTCGGTCAGCATCGGCTGGGTGCGGTCGGTGAGGTTCACGCGGCGGACGGCGACCGTCACGATCTCGGCGCCTGACGCTTCGGCCGCGGCGGCGTTCTGGGCATAATCCCGGTACTTGCCGGTGCCGACGATCAGGCGGGAGCGGAAGGTGCGGCCGGCGACCGACCAGGTGTCGCCGACATTGCCATCGGGGGGCCAGACCGAATCCTGGCCGCCGGCCGGTCCTTGGTGGGCGTCGGCAGAGCCGCCGCCGACGAAATGGACGATTTCCAGCGCGTCGCCCTCTGCCAGCGGCACATCGGCCCATTGGCTCATCGGCACGATCTCGCGGTTGCGCTCGACGGCGACGCGGCCCTTTTTCAGCTCGAGGGTTTCGACCAGGGTGGCGACGCTGGTGCCGGCGGGCACGCTGCGCCGCTCTCCGTTCAGGGTTATGGCGATTTGCATGGGAGCCTCTATAGAGCCACCCTGCGAAGGCTCAACCGGAGGGACAAATTGCCCGACCAAACCCTGACGAATCTGGTGCTGGTTCTGAACGGCCCGAACCTGAACCTGCTGGGGACGCGGGAGCCGGAAATCTATGGCGCGACCACGCTGGACGATATCGGCGCGATGCTGGTGGAACAGGGCGACAGGCTGGGACTGATCGTGG
Organism: Sandaracinobacter sp.; assembly: GCA_046316515.1. Lineage (GTDB taxonomy): Bacteria > Pseudomonadota > Alphaproteobacteria > Sphingomonadales > Sphingomonadaceae > Sandaracinobacteroides. Next base: position 3,313 of record JBKDAC010000043.1, read on the forward strand.
ACATGCGGCAGTCGAATCACGAGGGGCATCTGGTGGACTGGCTGCACGAGGCGGCCGAGCGGGGGGCCTGTGCCGTGATCCTGAACGCGGGGGCCTATACCCACAGCTCGGTTGCGCTGCGGGACGCGATCAAGGCGATTTCGGTGCCGGTGATCGAGGTGCATTTGTCGAATCCGGCGGCGCGGGAGAGTTTCCGCCACCGGAGCCATGTGTCGCCGGTGGCGACTGGGGTGATCCAGGGCTTTGGCGCGAAGGGCTATGCTCTGGCGCTGGACGCGGCTGCCACTATGCGTCTGGACGCGACTGCCGCGATGCGGCAAGGCGAGCGATAACCAAGATTTCAGTTGGAGGAACAGGATATGGCGGCTTCCAAGGGGCCCGCTTCGGCGGCTGACGGCGCGGCGATGCGGGTGGAGATCGACCTTGTGCGCCAGCTGGCGAGCCTGCTGGACGAGACCAACCTGACCGAGATCGAGGTGCATGACGGCGAGCGCGCGATCCGCGTGGCGCGCGGCACTGTCGCGCCGGCGGCGGCAGCCCCGGTGGCGGCGGCTGCGGCGCCTGCGGCTACTGCTGCTGCGGCAGCGCCTGCGGCAGCCACGCTGGCCGATCACCCCGGCACTGTGAAGTCGCCGAGGGTGGGCACGGCCTATCTGTCGCCCGAGCCGGGGGCTGCGAACTTCGTGGGCGAAGGCGCTACGTGCAAGGAAGGCGACACGCTGCT
>JBKDAC010000044.1:0-2272 GCA_046316515.1 Sandaracinobacter sp.
CTTCCATATTGTCCACCAGCAATGGCGCGCCGAACCGTGCGATCTCCCTCGGCCCGACCGCACCGGACACCCCGTCCCCGATCTCCCCGACCGTCAGCACCGCCGAAACCCCCTCAAGCGGGCTAAACCGCCGGTGCAGCACCAGCATCGTGGCCCCGCCTGCCTCCAGGGGATCCATGGCCGTCGGCTGATACCCTTTCGGCGACAACCAGCTGAACCGCGCCATCGGGCCCTTTGGGACCCCGGCAAGCCCCAGCTGCCCGCCCTCGGGTCCCGGCACGGCCTCCAGCACAGTCCGCAGCGCCATCCCCTGCGCGGCAACCGCCTCCATCCCGCCATTCCCGGGCCAGTTTCCCGAATCCGGCGGAACCCAGACCGCGTCAGGCGCATACGCAAGCGAGTCCGGCCGGCAGGCTGAAATCCCAGCGAATCGCTCGCCCCGATGCACCTGCTCATAGAAGACCCAAGTGGCACCTTCCGACGTTCGCGCCAGGCTCTCGGCATCGGCGGCCCGCTTGCTGGGCGGTGCCTTCCCATCCGGCCCCAGTACCGGGGCGATCCAGGCCTGCGCCACGCCCTCCAGCCGCCCGTTCGTCTCCTTCGGCTCCAGCACGAACCAGGTGCCCGAATCCGAAACCGCCAGCAGCCGGTTGCAGCCGGGCTCCCACAGCATGGCAGAGATTCCGCCGAATCGGACGTCCTTGGCCTCCAGCTGCACCGCCCCCAGGAAGCGAAGCCGCCCCACATGATCCAGTGCGGGATCTGCGCTGCTCAGCGGCAGTGCCCTCGTTTCGACCGCCAGCGGCGTAACGGGCCCGGACCCAAGCGCGGGCCCTGCGAAATAGAGCGCCATTGCAGTGCCGGCCAGCACGGCACCGGCCGACGACAAGGCTTCCAGCGTGCGTTTCACTGCATCTCCCCATGCTCCATGTCTCTGCATCTTTCTCTCGGCACCTCCGGCTGCTGTCGCCTGCATGAACACCCGCTTCAGGATTGCGCAAGTGGCATGGGCGGAAACTGGCCTCTCCAACGACGGAAGGAGCCAACGCAATGCAGACGGGATGTGCACTGGCAGCCGCAACCCTGATGGCCTTCACGGCCTCGGCGCCCGCCCTTGCCGAAGACGACGACTGGAAGCGCGGTACCCACGGCTGGAACGACGACCACAGGGATGATCGGCGCTGGGATGATAGGCGTTGGGATGACAGGCGTTGGGATGATCGGCGTTGGGATGATCGGCGCTGGGATGACAGGCGTTGGGATGACAGGCGTTGGAACGACCGGCCTGACCGTCGGGACGAAGCCCGGGCCTACCGCAATGGCTATCGCGACGGCGTCCGCGCTGACAACCGCCGCGACCGTTTTCGGGGCCAGGACTGGCGCACCGCGAACAATGGCTACCGCTATGACGATCGCGGCAACTGGCATGGCAACCAGGGCTATCGCTATCCTGCCTACCGCGGCGCCTCCGTCAACGGGCAGGACCCCTATTGGTGGGGGTCGAACGGCCAGGTCCATTGCCGTCGCCAGGATGGCACGGCAGGCCTGATCGTGGGTGCCCTTGCCGGCGGCACGCTTGGCAATGTGATTGCAGGCGAAGGCGACAAGCGGCTGGGCAGCGTGATCGGCGGAACGCTTGGTGCGGTGCTCGGCAACGAGATCGCCAGGGGCGACGCCCGCTGCCGCTGATGCCGCGCGCGCCTAGGCCTTTCGCCAGCGCGCGATGAAGAATCCGTCCGCCCCTCCGGCTTCCCCCCACACGGCCGGCAGGGTGCGGACGGTGCCCCCCGCGGTCGGCAAAAGACCATCGGGGAGCTCGTCGGGTCCGACAGGGTCGGGCTCTACCCCCGCGGGAGGGGACGCCCCCTCCCCTTCCGCGGGCTCGAGCGAACAGACGGCATAGACCAGTCGGCCGCCGGGCTTCAGCCAGCCGGCCGCCCGCGCCAGCAGCGCCGCCTGCAGCGCCGTCAGCGGGCCCAGTTCCAACCAGGCCTTGGCATAGAGAAGATCAGGATGCCGGCGGAAAGTGCCGGTGGCCGAACAGGGAGCATCCAGCAGGATCGCATCGAACGGCGCATCGGGCTCCCATGCCTTTGCATCCGCCTCCACGACCGTCGCCAACAACCCGGTCCGCGCCAGGTTCGCGCGCAGCCGCTTCAGCCGGGATCCGCTGATGTCCAGCGCGGTCACATGCGCCCCGGCCGCTGCCAGCTGCATCGTCTTCCCGCCGGGCGCCGCGCACAGGTCCAGCACGCGCAGCCCGGCCACATCC
>JBKDAC010000045.1:0-750 GCA_046316515.1 Sandaracinobacter sp.
GAATCGCTGCCGCCGTCCAGCACTTCGCGATAGATGGACAGCCGCGGCTGGTTGCTTGCGCCGTCGATCTCCACCTGGCGCACCACGAAGCCGGCTTCGGACGAAGCGGTTGCAAGGCCGAGCGTCGCCTGGCGGGGCAGGCCGGCCGCCACGGCCCAGACGATCGCGGCCGTGCCGCCCAGCGCTGCAAGACTGCCGACGATCAGGCGCCAGGCCGTGCGCGGCGACACGGGCACGGCGACAGGCGGCGCCTTCGACACCGTCGACTGGCGGGGCGCGGCGCGGCGCGGGGCGGGCTTGCGGGCGCTCATGCCAAGGCCCTTTCCAGCAGCCGCCCGACCAGCGCCTCATAGCTGATGCCGCGGGCCTTGGCCTGCTCGGGCACCAGGCTCAGCGGAGTCATGCCGGGCTGGGTGTTCACTTCCAGCAGGAACAGGCCGCCGGCGCCGAGCGACGGGTCATAACGAAAGTCCGCCCGCGAAACGCCGCGGCAGCCCAGCACCTTGTGGGCAAGTGCCGCCTGCTCCAGCGCCAGCACGGTTACATCATCCGGGATCTCGGCCGGGCAGACATGGACCGTCTTCCCGTCGGTGTACTTCGCCTCGTAATCATAGAAGCCGCTCAGCGGTTTCAGCTCGGTCACCGCCAGCGGCTCGGCCGTCCCCGTCTCGCCTTCCAGCACGGCAACTGTCAGCTCCAGCCCGGCGATGAAGGGCTCGGCCAGCAGCTCCGGATAGTCTGCCCAGGGGC
>JBKDAC010000046.1:0-2670 GCA_046316515.1 Sandaracinobacter sp.
CGGCAATACACGCTCGACCGCAAGCAGTTCGGCCGCCCGCTGGCCGCGACCCAGCTGGTGCAGAAGAAGCTCGCCGACATGCAGACCGAGATCACGCTGGGCCTGCTGCAGGCGCTGAGGGCCGGGCGGCTGATGGACGATGGCAAGCTCGCGCCCGAGGCCATTTCCATCTTGAAGCGCAACAACTGCGGCAAGGCGCTGGATATCGCCCGCCAGGCCCGCGACATGCACGGCGGCACCGGCATCTCGGATGAATATGGCATCATCCGCCACGTGATGAACCTCGAGGCCGTCAACACCTACGAAGGCACCCACGACGTCCACGCCCTGATACTGGGCCGCGCGCAGACGGGAATCGCCGCCTTCTGATGGTGCGCGTGCTCGCCATCTCGTCGACCGGCGGGCACGGGGTGCAGCTGCTCCGGCTGATGCCGGCGTGGGACGGGTGCGAGGTGCACTATGCCTGCACCAGCCCGGATCACGAGGGCCGCCTCAGGGCTACGGCCGCCGCGCGCGGCCAGTCAGTCGCCAGCTACACGTCGGTCACCGATGCCAACCGCTGGGCCAAGGCCCGGCAGGTGAGGCAGATGTTGGAGGTTGGCGCGCTGGTGCTGCGCGTCCGCCCGCAGGTCATCATCACCACCGGTGCCTCGGCGGGCTATTCCGCCATCCTGGCCGGTCGGCTGCTGGGTGCCCGTACCTGCTGGATCGACAGCATTGCCAATGGCGAGGAACTCTCGCTGTCGGGCGAACGCGCAGGCCCCCATGCCGACCTGTTCCTGACCCAATGGCCCGCCCTTGCGCGCGCCGACGGCCCGCACTTCCACGGCGCCGTGTTGTGATGTTCGTGATGCAGAAATGATCTTCCTTGCCGTCGGAACCCAGGAGCCGTTCGACCGCCTCGTCCGCGCCGTGGACCTCTGGGCTGCAACCCACGACATCCCCGTCTTCGGCCAGCTCGGCCGTTTGAATTCAGACAGTTACCGCCCCGGGAACTTCCCGTTCGAAAGCTTCATCTTGGCCGATGAATTCCAGGAGCGACTGGAATCCAGCCGCCTGATGGTCGCCCACGCCGGCATGGGCTCAATCATCTCCGCCCTAACCTTGCGAAAACCCTTGTTAATGATGCCCCGCCGCGCGTCGCTGGGGGAACATCGCAACGAGCATCAACTGGCGACCGCGGCGCGCTTTGCCGGCCGGCCCGGCCTGCATGTCGCGGCAGAGGCCGATGCCGTCGGGCCGCTGATCGACCGGCTGCTGGCCGCGGAGTCCGCCGGGCCTGACGCCCAGCTGCCCCCCCATGCGGCGCCGGAATTGATCAACACTCTGAAGGACTTCATCCACGCCAGGCGCTAAGGCACTGCGGCGACTGGTCCTTGTGCCACGGGCCGCCTTTATGCCCCTGCATCTTTCGTGCTAGGGCGAGCCTCATGCTGCAGAAGACCCCGGATACCCCGTCGCGTGGAACACGCTTCCTGCCGTCGCGTCGCGGATTCCTGATCGGCACCGGGGCAGCGGTCGGTCTGCTTGTTGGCTATGCGCTCTGGCCCCGCACTTACCCCAACGCCTGGACCCCGGCACAGGGGGAGACGCTGCTGGGGCCCTGGGTGAAGATCGGCCCCGACGGCCGCGTAACGGTCGCCGTTCCGCAGGCCGAAATGGGGCAGGGGATCCTGTCGGGCTTTGCGCAGATCGTGGCGGATGAACTTGGCGCCGACTGGGGCATGATGGCGGTCGAGCCCGCGCCCTGGCATCCTGCCTATGCCAATGTCGGCCTGGCGACCACCGCGACCGCCGGCCTTCCCGGGCCCATCCGGGGTCTTGCCGGTCGTCTGGGCGAGGAAGCCATCCGCCGCATGAACCTGCACCTCACCGGCGGCAGCAACAGCATCATCAGCTTCCACGACCCGCTGCGCCGCGCCGCCGCCGAGGTGCGCGCCCGGCTGGTGCAGGCCGCCGCCGACAAATGGGGCGTTGCCGCCGACGAGATCGATACGGCCCGCGGCTTCGTCGTCTACAAGGCCAACCGCATGGCCTTTGCCGATGCGGTGAAGCTGGTCGATCCCGACGCCGAGCCGTCGGAACCCGTGCTGCGCCCGGCCACGGCGCGCCAGCTGGACGGCAAGTCGCTGCCCCGCATCGATCTGCCGCCCAAGGTCGACGGCTCCGCCCGGTTCGGCGCCGATGTGCGGCTGCCCGGAATGGTCTTTGCCGCCATCCGCCACGGCCCCGTCGGCGGGCGACTGGTCAGTGCCACGGCGCCAAAGGGCATCGGGCTGGTGCAGGGCCCGAACTGGGTGGCAACCACGGGCATCACCAGCTGGGAAGCCCGCCGGACGCTTGAGACCGTGCAGGCGAACTTTGCCGTCGAGGGGCGCAAGGCCGGCCCCTGGATCCAGCAGGAACTGGCAAAGGCCGCCAACGGCACGGGTGGCGAAGTGGTCGCCGAGGAAGGCGATGTCGCTGCCGCCGACGGCACCGTCATCCTGTCGGACTACAGCCTGCCCTATCTGGCCCACGTCTGCATGGAGCCGATGACCGCAACCGCGCGCATCGTCGGCGACCGGGCAGAGGTGTGGGGCCCGACCCAGTCGCTCACCCTGGCCCATGGCCAGGTCGCCGATGCGCTGGGGCTGGAAACCGATGCCGTCACCATTCACCCGACCCTTC
>JBKDAC010000047.1:0-1692 GCA_046316515.1 Sandaracinobacter sp.
CCATGATACCCCGTGCGCTCTCGTTCGAGACAATCTCGAAATGGTAGGTCTCGCCCCGGATCACGCAGCCGAGCGCGACATAGGCATCATAGGCGCCGGTCTCGGCGGCCATTGCGATCGCGGCCGGGATTTCCAGTGCGCCGGGAACCTCGACCAGCTCATGTTTGTGCCCGCCGGCCTCGAGCGCGGCGCGGGCGGCGGAGAGCTGGAGGTCATAGATGTGCCGGTAGAAGCCGGCGCCGACGATGAGAACCTTTGCCATGGGTATGTCTTTCTTCAGGCAGCCAGCTGACGCTCGGAGTCATGCTTGGTCGGAAAGCTGACGCTCGGAGTCATGCTGGGTCGGAAAGCTGACGCTCGCCGACGACCTTCAGGCCATAGCCTTCGAGGCCGACATAGGCGCGGTGAGAGGTGGTGAGGAGCTCCATGTCGGTGACGCCCAGGTCGACGAGGATCTGCGCGCCCTCGCCCTAGTCGCGAACGGTGAAGGGCTCGCCCTGGCCCTTGGCCTTCATCTGCTCGGAAATGGCATCGGGGCGGGCGTCGCGGATGACGATCAGGATGCCGGCGCCCGCTTGGGCGATGGCCTCCATCGCGCGCGGGATCAGGCCCGAACGGCCGCCGGTTTCCGCGAACAGGTCGGTGAACATGCTCTGCACATGGACGCGCACCAGGGTGGGCTTCGTGGGGTCGATGCGGCCCTTCATCAGCACGATATGCTCGGCATATTCGGCGGTGTTGGCATAGGTCATGGCGGTCCAGCGTCCGCCATGCTCGCTGTCGATCTCCACCTCGGCGACCTTCTGCACCAGATGGTCGTGCCGCATGCGATAGGCGATGAGGTCGCGGATGGTGCCGATCTTCAGCCCGTGCGCCCGCGCGAAGGGAATGAGGTCGTTGAGGCGGGCCATGGTGCCGTCCTCGTTCATGATCTCGCAGATCACGCCCGAGGGGTTGAGGCCGGCAAGGCGCGACACATCGACGGCGGCCTCGGTGTGGCCTGCGCGCACCAGAACGCCGCCGTCGCGGGCGACCAGCGGGAAGACATGGCCGGGCGTGACGATGGCGTCAGCGCCCTTGGAGGCATCGATGGCGACCGAGACCGTGCGCGCACGGTCGGCCGCGGAAATGCCCGTGGTGACGCCGTCGCGGGCCTCGATCGAGACAGTGAAGGCGGTTTCGTGGCGGGTGCGGTTGGAGCGGCTCATCAGCGGCAGGCCCAGCTGTTCGACGCGGGCCTTGGCCATGGCGAGGCAGATAAGGCCCCGGCCGTGCTTTGCCATGAAGTTGATCGCGTCGGGCGTCGCCATCTGGGCCGGCACGATCAGGTCGCCCTCATTCTCCCGGTCCTCGTCGTCGACGAGGATGTACATGCGGCCGTTCTTCGCCTCGGCGATGATCTCCTCGATCGGGACCAGCGGGGAGGGGCCGGCACCCGACAGATAGGATTCGAGCTTGCGCAGCGTATCGGCGGTCGGGTTCCAGTCGGCCGCGTCGAGATCTCGCAGCGTATTGGCGTGGAGCCCGGCTGACTTGGCCAGTGCGGAGCGGCTGAGGCCGGTTTCGACCAAATGGTCGCGGATTCGGTCGAGGATGTGAATTGCCATCCCCATGCACTCTCACATCATGATGTGCGATTCAATCCTGTTCTTCACATCGGGATGTGAGGCGCGATCCTGCCAGGCGCTGGAG
>JBKDAC010000048.1:0-376 GCA_046316515.1 Sandaracinobacter sp.
GCAGCACGCGCTCGATCCGGGCGGCCGGCAGGCCCATCAGCGCCAGGTTGCGCGCCGCCCCTTCGCCCGCGTCGACGATGATCAGGCGCTTGCCGGCAATGATCGCCAGGCAGGGCCCCGCCCGATCCGGGTCCGGCAGCGGACTCCCGGTGCCGCAGAAGGCCGCGTGCAGCCCGTCAGGCAACGCATCCAGGCTGTTCGTCGCCATCGCCCGCTCGGCGCCGCGGGCATAAAGCGCAAGCGCGATCCGGTCGCGCGCGAACCAGGCGCCAACCGCCAGCGCGAACAGCAGAAGGACCCCGAAACCCAGCCAGCGCTTCATGACCTCGCCCCTGCAACCTGGGCCAGGTCCTGCTCGACCGCCCACAGCCGGTCC
>JBKDAC010000049.1:0-1734 GCA_046316515.1 Sandaracinobacter sp.
CGCCACCTAACATCAACCCCCAGACGAGGCCCGCACTCCGCTAAGCTACGCCGCAACCTGTGCCAAATGTTCTGACGACGGACACAAGCTCGACTATGACGATGGCGCTGCGCGCCAGGTCGGAACGGAAGTGGTTCACGCGGCAGCGCCCCGCGTTGAATCGAAAGAGCGCAAACGGAAATTTCGTATTCCTGCTGCCGCAAACACCGCAATCACGGTGATCATTTGCGGCGGAATATTCTTCGCCGCCGTACGGTTCGCGCCAGAAGGTTATCGGCCTCAGGATTTCACAGGCGAATACATCGGCGATGTTGCCGGTCAGGTAAAAGAGAATGAAGGTGCGGTCGATGCCGAAGTGCAGGCCTACGTGAACGGCCTGCGCGCGGCATATGAGCAGCGCAACGCGCAATATGCGCGCATCGTCGAAGGCTATCTCGAAGCCTACAAAGCAGCGGTCGCGGTCAACCAGATGCAGCTCGACGCCGCAAACCGCCTTCGCGGTGCGTATGTCGAGCGCCAGATGGGACAATCAGCTCAAGCGAGCGGAACGAATGTGGGCATTGCCAACATGGCGGAGCTTGTTGGCAATGTGCAGAACTGGCTCGAACCTGGATCGGGTGCCACTGTTCTCGCGGAAGCGGAACGTCAGCGCGGCATCGCCAGCGGTCGCCTCGAAGATGCGGCGCTCGCAAGCGCCAATGTCGATCTCACTGGCTATGTGAACGCACTGCCGAGTGAAGATGCACTGCGTCAGCGCATCGATGCTCTACCGCCCATCGATCTGCCGCCCCCGCCGCGCTTCATGCGGGAGGAACGATGATGCGACAAGGCGGAAGTTTTCTGAACTGGATGGAGCGCGGCTTCGCGCTCCATCGTGGTTGGAGCGAAGCTGACAACGCGCGTCGATCACGCGAGCGCGCAGAAGAGCTAGAAGATGCGATGGCAACTGCGGAGCCGTCCGGCGCATTTGGCGACGGACGGCTCGGCAATTTGGAGGACTGCAAAAAGGCTGGGCTGCTGAACAGCACCGGCCTCTTCCTCGGAGCCTTCGGCGCATTTGGTCACTTCATCTTTCACAATGGTGAAGAATCGCTCCTCACCTACAATCGTGCTGGCGGCGGTAAGGGGACGACTCTGATCCAGCCCAACCTCGCGCATTCGAATGATCGAACGCTGGTCGTCGTGGATGCCAAAGACGGTGAACTTGCGTTCTCATCAGCGGCGCATCGGCGCGATGTGCTCGGCACCGATGTCATCTACTTCAATCCCTATGGCCTGCATGGCTTCCCGAACACGAATGTGAATCCGCTCTTCCGGCTGATCGAAGTGGTCGAAGCCGGAGGATCGCCGGATGGCGAAGCCGAAGCGATCTTCGAGATCGTCATGCCTGCGCCCGTGCGTGATGGTGACAACGCATGGGTGCGCAAAGGGGCAATACAGCTCTGCTCGCTGCGCGCGGAATATCTCGCGCATGAAAAGCGCGAGCAATGCACGCTGCCTGACGTGTGGACATTCCTGCATGGCGATGACGAACATTTCGCGATGGAATTTTCGATGATGGCGACATCGCCAATCGAGTCTATCGCGCGCCGCGCACAAGCCTTCGCATCGATGCGCGTGAATGCAGAAAAGCAGTGGGAGGCCATTCGCAGCGACGCTGCGTCGGCCCTCTCGGCGTTCGAGCCAGGGAAGTCGCTCGGCAATGCGTGCTCATCGCACGATATCGATCTGACG
>JBKDAC010000050.1:0-1500 GCA_046316515.1 Sandaracinobacter sp.
GAAGCGCAAGCGGGGCTGAAAAGCTGGGCTGAAAGGGGCAGCCCAAAGGGTGGTGCATGGCTGTTCCCGGGCCCCGGTTGGGGCTTGTCCGTGGCTGCTGCTTGGCAAGCCGGAAACCCCATGCTAGGGCGCGCTTCCAAGCGGCTGGGCAGCTTCATGCGACCCGGCCCGCCTGTCTGTTCCTGCGCTCACCCGCCGCATCGCCTTTCCGGGCACTTGCGGGCGTGGATCGGGCGCTTGATCACCCGCCCGCAGGCCCCAAAAGCAGGTGCGGGCGAACATAGACAGACGGACAGAAACAGACGGACCGAAATAGACGGACAGAGACTGGGACGCATTGGTGGACTTGACGAACATGCGCGTGTCTGTGGCGGCTGCAGGTCTGCCGGGCCGTTACGCCGCTGCCCTCTTCGACCTCGCACTGGGCGCCAAGGCGCTGGACGCGACGGCCGCTGACCTCGCGAATCTGAAGGCCGCGCTCGGCGAATCGGCCGAATTCCGCACGCTTGTCGGCAGTCCCGGCATCAGCCGTGCCGATGCGGGCAAGGCGGTTGCCGCGCTTGCCGGCGCCATGGGCCTGACCGACCTTTCCACCCGGTTCCTTGGCGTCCTTGCCCAGAATGGCCGGCTCGGCGTGCTGGCCGGCGTGATCCGCCAGTTCGACCTGATGCTGTCCGCCCACAAGGGTTCCACCACGGCGCAGGTGACGGCAGCCCACAAGCTGACGGCCGCGCAGAAGAAGGCGCTCGAAGCCAAGCTGAAGGCGCGCACCGGTCGGCAGATGGACGTCGACGTCATCGTCGACCCGTCCATCCTCGGCGGCCTCGTCGTGCGCATCGGCTCCGAACAGATCGACAGCAGCATCAAGACCCGGCTCACGCGCCTGGGTCAGCAAATGAAAGGTTGAGCATGGACATCCGCGCCGCGGAAATCTCCCGCGTCATCCGCGACCAGATCGCGGGCTTCGGCACCGAAGCCGAGGTTTCGGAAGTCGGCCAAGTCCTCTCCGTCGGAGACGGCATCGCCCGCGTCCATGGCCTGGACAGGGTGCAGGCCGGCGAGATGGTGGAATTCCCCGGCGGGATCAAGGGCATGGCCCTCAACCTTGAGGCCGACAATGTCGGCGTCGTCATCTTCGGTGCGGATTCGGGCATCAAGGAAGGCGATACCGTCAAGCGCACCGGCACCATCGTGGACGTGCCGGTGGGCAAGGGCCTGCTGGGGCGCGTGGTCGATGGGCTGGGCAACCCGATCGACGGCAAGGGCCCGATCCAGGCGACCGAACGCCGCCGGGTGGAGGTGAAGGCGCCCGGCATCATCCCGCGCCAATCGGTGCACGAACCGGTGCAGACTGGCCTGAAGGCGCTCGACGCGCTGGTGCCTGTTGGCCGCGGCCAGCGCGAGCTCATCATCGGCGACCGCCAGACCGGCAAGACCGCCGTTGCGCTCGACACCTTCATCAACCAACGCGAAGCCAACAAGGGCGACGACGAGTCGAAG
>JBKDAC010000051.1:0-2504 GCA_046316515.1 Sandaracinobacter sp.
AGCTGCTCGAGTTCGGCGACGCGGCGCGCATCGGCCGCCATGACCGCATCCCAGTTGGCATTGATGATCGCCAGCGCGCGCTCCGGGGTGCCGACCACGCGCGAGGCAAGAACCATGTCTGCAAAACGGGGATAGCCCAGCAGCGCAGCCTTGGCCTGTCTGAGTTCCAGGATTCGCGAGGTGATCGTGCGGTTGTCGTAGGGGCCCGACGTGCCGCCCCGATTCATCCATTGCTGCCAGACCAGGCGGCGGGTCTCCCGGTCGCGAACCTGGGCCTGGACTGCGAACACCTGCGGGCGCTGGTTGGGGATCGCGAACGCGCCGGCCCGACCCTGCTTCGCTGCCAGGCCAGAGGCAGCCTCGATCTGCGCCTGTGGCAGCCCTTCGAGCCGTCGCGCGTCCTCGAGGAAGGTGAACTGGCCGGCCGCCTCGACATTGAGGTTCTCGCCGAACTTGGTCTGCAGCCGGGCAAGCTCAGCCTCGATATCGGTCAATCGGACGCGTTCGGCCGCTCCTAATCCTGCGCCGGCGCCCGCCATCTCGGCATGGAGCAGCTCCGTCAGGCGGGCCTGCTCGGCATTGGCGGTTCCTGCAGGCAGGTTCCGGTACACGGCCGCCACCCGCGCGAACAGCGCCGGGTCGCTCAACGCCTCGGCCACAGCCGTGTCATGCATCGCCATCAGCCCGGGGCCGACCTTCCGCCACTCCGCATCGGCATGGGTCGACAGATAAATCCTGAGCACCGCCATAAGCCTTCGCAGCGGGCGGCCCGCGCGGTCCAGCGGCGCGATCGTGTTCGCAAAGCTGGGGGGGGCCGGATCTGCGGCAATGGCGGCAAGCTCGCGCCGATATGCCTCGATTGCCTCCGGGATCTGCCGCGCGAGTGCGTCGGGTGTCGCGCGCTGCACGGGCGGCAGCCGCCAGGCGCCTTCCCACTCCGCAAGGTTGACAGCTGCCTGCCGGGCATCGGCAGCGACGGCAGGCCCCGCTGACTGCACGACCAGCACTATGCCGATCAGGCCGGGCGCCAGCCTGCGCCAGGCCGTCATGGCTGCAGGGCGCCCGCTTGTGGGTCTGGCGCCTTGTCCGCCTGTTCCGGGGTTGCCATCGCCCCGGCCGCGATCCGCCGGAGCACGTCGATGGTGAAGTCCGGATGCTCGTACAGGAAATTGTGGCTGGAGTTTTCCGGCGCCACGATCCGCGTCGAGTTGTTCGAATAGTCGAGATAGCGTTCGCGGGCGACGGCATAGAAAGCCTGGAGCCGCCTTGCCTCGCGCTCCTCCGCATTCTTGAAGGTCGACACGTCGGAAATGCCCACGGAATTCTGCGGGGCGACCAGGAACAGAGGCATGTCGCCCAGTTCCCCTTCGAAGAAGCCGGTCTCGTAGCCGACCGCCGCCATTCCCTGCGGGGTGAGTTCTCGGAAGATCGAATGGGCGGCCATGTGCGCGCGGGGCCGCTTTGCATAGGCCTTCTGGATCTCGTTGTCCTTGCCCATCGTCCGCGCGATCCGGCGCTCGAGTTCCGCATAGGCCGGCGGCAGGTCGCGCTTGCCCATCATTGCCTCCAGATCGAGGCCGAAGAGCTGCAGGAGCCCTGTCCACCATAGAACGGATGCCATGGCCGACAGCTCCTCGAGCCGGGGGCCATAGAGGATCACGTCCGGCGGTGTCGCATCCATCACGACCAGCGAATGCACTTTCTCCGGCCGCAGCCGTGCCATGTTGGCCGCCAGCAGGCCTCCGAAGCTGTGCCCGGCCAGCAGGAACGGACCCTCGGCCCCCACCTTGTCGAGCACAGCCCACATCTGCTGTGCCTCGCCGGCCGTCGACAGCGGGAAGCGGGCAGGCCCGCTCCAGCCCATGCCGGGCCGGTCGATCAGGACACTGCGGTAGTCGCTCTTCAGCGCATCGTGAAGGAACCGCATCGAGGTGCCCGGCGCATGCCCGCCGCCGAACAGCACGATGGTGGGCCTGCCGGCCTCGGGCCCCTCCACCAGCACATGGATCTTCTGCCCGTCCACCTCGACGAACTTGCCCGGGGCTGGATAGGTCCGCTCCATATCGGCAACGCGCGACAGGTGCACGGCGCTTCCGATGGCCATCGCAAACGCAAGCAGCGCGACCGGAAGCGCCAGCCACAAGCGCCGCGTCAGGACGAACAGCAAGGCCGCCAGACCCGCGGTACCGCCTGCAATCACGAGCCCTGCCCAATCGTTGCTCAGGAAGCCATGCATCGTCCAACCCTTCCTCGCCGATTGCGGCGACCTTACGATACAGAGATGTATCGTGCAATCGCGGGAGTCAGTTGGCGCGGGCGATGCTCAATCGTACCACAGCAGGACACGGGCATAATGCGGGCGCATCGCGGCACGTTCCTCGGGCGTCTCGTCCAGGTTCAGCGTGTAGTAGCCAACCTGGTGGAAATAGGTGATGCGCGCACGCGCTTCGGCATCCTCCACGCCATAGCCCTGCTGCAGAAATATGTCGGCAATCGCCCTGATC
>JBKDAC010000052.1:0-11261 GCA_046316515.1 Sandaracinobacter sp.
CCTGGTGCCCGAGCTGCGCCCAGGCGACCTGGTCATCATGGACAACCTCTCGAGCCACAAGCGGGCATCGGTCCGTGAGAGGATCGAGGCCGCAGGCGCCACCCTGCGCTTCCTCCCGCCCTACAGCCCGGACTTCAATCCAATCGAGAAGGCCTTCTCCCGGCTCAAGGCCATGCTGCGCAAGGCTGGCGAGCGCACCGTCAGCGGCCTGTGGAACCTGATCGGCAGGCTCGTCGACATCTTCCAGCCACACGAGTGCGCCAATTACCTCAGCTCTTGCAGATATGAGCAGGAGTGATCGAAAAATGCTCTAAATTTCGCGCAAGCAAGCGGAAATTCAGCAAATGGCGCCGAAGCGGCCGGCGGCAAAGCCGCCGAGTCCGCCACCCCACCCTCGGGCGCGCGTTCCGCGTGAAGAACAAAGCCACGCGGGCAAAGCCCGCGCCGTCGGACTGGTGGGCGAGAGAGATCGCCCGCGCAGCCGGCCGGCCACCACGGCGATTCTGCGAATTAGCGCTGCGCACTAATCGCAGCCGCCTCTCTCAAAGTATCTAGCGCGCTAGATACTTATCGAGGGTGGCGTGAAAATGCCTGATCCGCGCCTCCTGATACCTTCCCAACTCCACCCGATCATTCGCGCTCGAAATCAGCCCCTCCTGCACATGCGGCAGGTTCGCCATGTCCTGGTCATACACCCCGCCCAGCCGGCCCCAGGCTGTCACGCTGCTCCACGGCTCGTCGCACCCCAAGAACACCATCTCCGATGCCCTCGGCACCGGGCCGTCCTTCGGGGCTTTCGCCAGCACGCGCACCTCCATCAGCGTCGCATTCTGGTCCGGCCACGGCCGCCAGCGGTAACTGATGTTGTTCATATACCCGCCCCAGGGGCTGATGTTGGGGAACACATTATATGTCCACGCATCCAGCAGCTCGGCATCGCTCGCCTGGATCGCATCCCCAACATAGCCCAGCGCCGCCAGTGCATCGCGGTTGCGCTCGCCCAGCGCCTGCCTTGCCGTCTGCCCCGGCCGCAGGGTGATGGGCTGCGCCTCCTCATTGTTGCGCCCCGCCCCGCCCGAAAAGGCCTCGATGATGTCCGCCTCGGGAATCTTCCCCAAATGCGGGCTCGGCACGCCGAACGGGGTCAGCGCCAGGTTTACATGGTCGCCCCACATCGAATAGCGGCTGTTGGCATCCCCCGTGAACGGCAGGATCTGCGGATGCGTCGCGATGCTGTGCCACGCCTCCATGAAGGCCTCGGCCACCACCTTCCAATTGGCCTTGATCACCTTCCCCACCCACACGGCGGTGAAATTCCGCTCCTGCCCCCAGCGGCGGAAATGCTGGGGCAGCGGCGCCAGATAGTCATGCAGCGGCGGCGCGCTCCCGTCCCAGTTCACGAACCAGTATCCCGCAAAGCGCTCGCAGCGCACCTCGGGCAGCTGCATCTTCTCCTCGCGCAGATGCCCGAAATCCCACCGGCAGGGAATCTGCTTCAGGCTCCCGTCCATGTTCCAGGTAAAGGCATGGAACGGGCACTGCAGCTCGCTCGCCGTGCCAGATTCCGTCCGCAGCCGCCGGCCCCGATGCAGGCACACGTTCCAGAACGCCTTCACGCTCAGGTCGGGCTGCCGCACCAGGATCACACTTTTTCCCAGATTGTCATACACAACCAGGTCGCCGGCCTCGGGAAACTCGTCGTCCCGCGCCGCCATCTGCCAAACCCGCGGCCACATCTTCGTGCGCTCGGCCTCGAAGAACTCCGCACTGGTGTACCGACTCGCCGCCAGGTGCGCCGGGCCCAGGTCGGTGAAACTGTCCTGCTTATATAGGTCGGGCACCGGCGGCACGTCCCGCGCCCAGATCTCCGCCACCCCGTCGCCGGGGCATCGCGGCGTCATGTCCCCCACGTCCAAATCAGCCATGTCTCGTCTCCTGGGCCCCAAACTAGCCCACCCGGCAACTGGCGCCACCCCGCGAACCTGCTAAGGCCCCCTCCATGCCCAAACTGGCGCCCGATCCCCTCTCCATCCGCCGCCTCTACGGCCGCGCACAAGGCCACCCCTTGCGCGAACGCGCCCAGCGCCTGGTGGACGACCTTCTCCCCACCCTCGCAGTCCCCGCGCAAGGCCCCCTCACCGCCACCAGCCTCTTCGGCGACGACCGCCCGCTGGCGGTCGAGGTCGGTTTCGGCAAGGGCGAACATCTCGCCTTCCAGGCCGCCCGCTTGCCCGAATGGGGCTTCATCGGCGCCGAACCCTATCTGAAAGGAGTCGCCGGCCTGCTCGCCGAGGTCGAGGACCGAACTCTCCAAAACGTCCGCATCCACCGCGGCGACGCGATCGACGTCCTCGAACGCCTGCCCGATGCCAGCCTGTCGGCCCTCTATCTCCTCCACCCCGACCCCTGGCCCAAGGCCCGCCACGCCAAGCGAAGGTTCGTCAATCCAGGCCCATTGGCCCTCATTCACGCCAAACTCCGCCCCGGCGCGCAGTTCAGGATCGCGACAGACCATGTCAATTACATGCGACATGTGATGTTCGTGATGCAAAACCAATCCGGCTTCGAATGGATAGCCGAACACCCGTCCGACTGGGCCTCTATCCCCGAAGACTGGCCAGACACCCGCTTCGCCGAAAAGGCCCGAACCCTCGGCCACTCGGTCTGGCGCTTGATTTATACCTGTATCTGAACCACTTGGAGGCACATGGCCCAGATCCTAGAATTCGAAAAGCCAGTCGCTGCCCTCGACGCAGAGATCGCGGCCATGGCGGCAGACCCCGCCCGCGCGGCCGAACGCAAGCGCGCCGAAAATAAGCGCGCCAAACTGCTGGCCGATATCTACAAGTCCCTGACACCATGGCAGAAAACCCTGGTAGCCCGGCACCCGAACCGGCCCCGCTTCCTCGCCATTGCAGACGCCCTCTTCACCGAATGGCAACCCCTCGCCGGCGACCGCGCCTTCGCCGACGATGTCGCAATCCTCGGCGGCCCCGCCCGCTTTCGTGGGCAGCCCATCATGTTGATCGGGCACGAAAAAGGCTCCGACACGCAAAGCCGGGTGAAGCGCAATTTCGGCATGGCGAAGCCCGAAGGCTATCGCAAGGCCAGCCGCCTGATGGATCTCGCCAGCCGCATGGGCCTGCCCATCGTCACACTGGTCGACACCCCCGGCGCCTTCCCCGGCATCGAGGCCGAGGAGCGCGGCCAGGCGGAAGCCATTGCAAAGGCAACGGAATCCTGCCTCACAGCCGAAGTCCCGATGGTCTCCGTCATCATCGGTGAAGGCGGCTCAGGCGGCGCCGTGGCGCTTGCCGCCGGCAACCAGGTGTTGATGCTGGAACATTCTGTTTATGCAGTGATTTCCCCCGAAGGCTGCGCGTCCATCCTGTGGCGCGATGCCGCCAAGGCGGCCGAAGCGGCTGTCGCGATGCGCATTTCCGCGCAGGACCTCGCGGAACTCGGTGTCGTCGACTCCGTTGTCAAGGAACCCGTCGGCGGCGCCCATCGCGCACCGGCTAATGCCATGAAAAACCTGGGGGACGCCATCGCCAAGTCGCTGGAAGGCCTTGGCAACCTGTCGCCAGAGGCCCTGAAGGCGGAACGCAGGTCGCGCTTCCTCGCCTTCGCAAGGGCCGCCTGATCCGAGGAGACATCCCCGTGAAACGGATGTTGCGAACGTTAGCGGCGACCGTCGCCTTCAGCCTGGTGGCTGTTCCGGCCGCCGCGCCGGCCCAGAATCTTGCCGGCCTTTCCCAGCGCGACCGCCAGATCGGTGCCGACGGGTACAAGGAAATCGTCCAGCAGTTCGGCGGCAAGGTTGATGGCCCGCTGGCGGATTATGTGCGTGGCGTCGGAACCCGCATTGCCATGGCCTCGGTCCCAGGCTCCCGCCCGCAGGACTGGACCGTCACGGTCCTCAACTCCCCCGTGCCCAACGCCATGGCGACGCCGGGGGGCTATCTCTATATCACCCGTGGCCTGCTCGCGATGATGAACTCCGAAGCCGAGCTCGCCTCGGTGCTGGGCCACGAGGCCGGCCATGTCGCCGCCCGCCATTCCGACAAGCGGCAGAGCCGTGCCGCCATCGGCGCACTCGGCACGGTCGCAGCCGCGATCCTCGGCGGGTCGCAGGTGGCCGAACTGGCGAACCTTGGCGCCAATGCCTGGGTCGCCGGCTTCTCGCGCAGTCAGGAAAACGAGGCCGACGCGCTGGGCATACGCTATGCAATCGCGGCCGGTTATGACCCACGCGCTGCTGCCTCCATGCTCGCCGCGCTCGACCGCGTGGCCGTGGT
Organism: Sandaracinobacter sp.; assembly: GCA_046316515.1. GTDB lineage: Bacteria > Pseudomonadota > Alphaproteobacteria > Sphingomonadales > Sphingomonadaceae > Sandaracinobacteroides. Next base: position 4,299 of record JBKDAC010000052.1, read on the forward strand.
TGAGGGCAAGGAGAATCTGGAGCGGCGGGGCGTGAACAGCTTCTTTTCGACCCACCCCGTGACGGCCGAGCGGGTGCAGCGCGTAGCGAAGCAGGCCGCCGCCACCGGGCGGACGGGCGCCGTGAACCGCGACGCCTTCCTGGCCGCCATCGATGAAATGCCCTTCGGCGACGCGCCCGACCAGGGCATCATTTCGGGCCCCAGCTTCCGGCACGCGGGGCTGCGCCTGGGCTTCGATGCGCCGCCGGGCTTCACGCTGCAAAACAGCCCGCAGGCCGTCGCCGGACGCGGGCGCGACGGGTCGCAATTCGTCTTCACCGGCGGCCGCGTGCAGCCTGGGCAGGACCTGCAGTCGATCGTCCGCCAGACCTGGCAGCAGACAACCAACGGCCAGGTGCCACAGGCAAGCTATACCGAGCGGCAGGTGAACAACCTGAACGCCGGCCTGTCCGAGGCGCGGATCGGCACCCGGCAGGGCACGGTCGACGTGGGCGTCCATGCCTTCCGCACGGCGCCAGACCAGGTCTATGTGCTGCGGACCATCGCGCCCGCGGGCAAGGGCGGACAGTTCCAGAGCCTTGTCGGATCCTTCCGCCGGCTGACTCCTGCCGAGGTGTCGGCGGCCGGGCGCGGGCGGCGGATCGACGTCGTCACCGTGCAGCCCGGCGACACGGCCGCCGGGCTCGCCCGGCGCATGGCACCGCCCTACAACCGGGTGCAGAGCTTCCTGGCGCTGAACGGCATCCCCGACCGGCCGCTGCAGCCCGGCGAGAAGCTGAAGATCATTGTCGGCTGAGTTCAGCGAATGCCACGGTGGACAGGCAGCAGCCCGCCTGCCGATCCTGACGGTTGCCTGCGCCGTGCTGGTGAACGCAGAGGGCCATGTCCTCGTCACCGATAGGCCGCGGGGCAAGGACATGGCCGGCCTCTGGGAATTCCCCGGCGGCAAGGTGGAGTCGCTGGAAAGCCCGGAAGCCGCCCTGGTGCGCGAGCTGGACGAGGAACTGGGCATACTGACGGCGACCAGCTGCCTTGCGCCCTGCGGATTTGCCTCCCACGCTTATGAAAAGGTGAACCTGGTGCTGCTCGCCTTCGCGATCCGCAAATGGCAGGGGGCACCCACCCCGCGCGAAGGGCAGCGGATGCAGTGGGTGCCGGTAAACGGCCTGTTCCGGCTGGAGATGCCGCCGGCCGACCGCCCGCTGCTCGGGCAAATTGCCGCTATTCTTTGACTGCAACCTTTTCGTCGGGCGCAGGCTTTACGGGCACGAACATCCCCAGGCCGCAACTTGCCCCGATCTGGGGGCCGCCGCCCTGCACCACCACAGTGATGATGTCGACGTTGCAGACCTGCGGAATGGAGGTTCGGTAGGAAAAGGCCCGCTCGAAACCAAGGCCGGGGCAGCGGTTCGGCAGGGTGTTCCTGAGGATCCGGCCGCCCCGCATCTGGAAATCAATCGTCTGATCATCGATGACGCGGGTCGACCGGATCTGGCTGATCTGCACGCAGGCTTGGGGTTCGCCATCAGGGATCATGGCCTGCGCGGTGCGGGGCGGCTTGTCGGCACACGCGGCAAGCAGCAGCGGCATCAGCAAAGCGGGCAGCAGGATGCGGGGCAGCAGGATAGGGGCAGCAATGCGCATCAGAACCTCCTTAGCTGGCGGCAGGTTTCACCGCTTTCGTTTAACGCGCCGTTAATGCGGGCGCGACTGTCTTCGCGCGGAAGCGGCACCACTGTGCAACCGGGCAGCGCCAGCATTCGGGCTGCCGCGCCTTGCACAGATATCGCCCGTGCAGGATCAGCAGATGATGGGCGGCACGCGCCCATTCGGCCGGCACCTGGGCGAGCACGTCGCGCTCCACCGCATCGGGTGTCGTGCCTGCCGAAAGGCCCAGCCGGCGGCTGACCCGGAAGACATGGGTGTCGACCGCCAGGGTCGCTTCGCCGAACGCCTCGTTCAGCACCACATTGGCGGTCTTGCGGCCCACACCCGCCAGCGCCACCAGCTCGGCCTCGGTCTGCGGCACCTCTCCACCATGCCTTTCCAGCAGCTGCTGCGACAGGCGGATCACATTGGCGGCCTTGCTGTTGAAGAGGCCGATGGTGCGGATGTGCGCCTTCAGCCCCTCCTCGCCCAGCACCAGCATCGCGGCGGGGCCCCGGACCGATTCGAACAGCCGCCGGGTCGCCTTGTTCACCCCCACGTCGGTTGCCTGTGCCGACAGCACGACGGCCACCAGCAGGGTGTAGACGTTCACGAATTCCAGCTCGGTCTTCGGCACCGGGTTCGCGGCGCCCAGCGTGTCGAAGATCGCCTGCACTTCGGCCTTCGGAGGCCGCCTGCGTGCGGGCGCCTTCGAGGAGAGCTTTCCGGATTTCCCAGACATCTTGCCGCGTGGAGCTGTCGCCATGCGGCTGCTAGAGCATTGCCTCACGCCATGCACAAGCCTGCCATCTTCGATCTGGAACTCAGGCCCAACCGGTCAATGCCCCAGCGGCAATTCTGGCTGATGATGGCAGGCGTCGCTCTCATCTTCCTGCTGATGGGGGTGCGCTTCCTGTTGCTGGGCGCCTGGCCCATCCTGCCCTTTATGGTGGCGGACATCGGCCTTCTGTGGTGGGCGATGCGCGCGTCCTATCGATCGGGGCGGGAATCCGAACATCTGCGGCTGGATGCCGAGGGGCTGGAGCTGGTGCGGATCGCTGCCCACGGCCCCGTCCGCCGCACCTGGATCGAGCCGCACTGGGCCCGCGTGGAGCTGGAGGAGCTGGGCCAGGACCAGAACCGGCTGTGGCTGACCGCACGCGGCGTGCGCCATGGGATCGGGGGATTCCTGTCGCCGGGCGAGCGGGTGGAAATCGCGCGCGTCATCGAGGCAGGCCTAGCCGTCTTCCGCCAGGGTCCGCGCTGACCGCCCATTTTTGGCACGACGCAGGCCCTGCACCCGCGCTAGACGGGCCAGGTGGACACGTCCGCCGCAGCTGAGACCAGGCCCCTGCCGCGCTGGAGGTCGCCGCCCTTCCTGGGCGGCCTGCTGCTGTGCGCCGTCCTTGCAAAGCTCGCCGTGCTGGCCAACAGCCTAGCCGGCGTTCCCACCATGCTGGTGGTACTCGCGTTGGGCATGGGGGTGCGCCTCGCTCTGCCGCGCCTGACGGCCTGGAGCGCGGCGGGGATCGGCTTCACCTCCACCACCGTGCTGCGCGCCGGGGTGGCCCTGCTGGGCTTCCGGGTGGTCGCCGACGACCTGCTGGCGCTGGGCCTGCCGGCGCTGGGGCTGGTGCTCGTGTCGGTCGCGGCGACCGTGCTGGGCGGTTTTGCCATCGCCCGGGCGCTGCGCCAGCCGGCCGACCTTGCCGCCGTGTCGGCGACGTCGGTTGCGATCTGTGGTGCCTCTGCCGCGCTGGCAGCATCTGCGGCCGTGCCCCGCCGGGCCGGGCTGGAGCGGGAGACCGTGCTGGTGATCCTGATTGTGTCGCTGCTGTCGACGGCGGCGATGCTGGGCTATCCGGTGCTGGCGCGCGCGCTGGCGCTGGACGCCGACGGGACGGCGCTGCTGCTGGGGGCTGCGATCCACGACGTGGCGCAGGTGGCCGGTGCAGGGTTTGCCGTTTCCGAGGACACCGGGGTTCGGGCAGTGACCGTGAAGATGGTCCGGGTTGCCTGCCTGCTGCCGGTCGTGATGGGGATCGCCCTTGTCTTCATCGGGCGCAGCGCCACCGATGCACAGAAGGGCAAGCGCTGGCGCGCGATCCGGCCGCCGACCTTCCTCGTCCTCTTCTTCCTCTTTGCGGTCATCACCTCGACCGCGCTTCTGCCGCCCGACGTCTCGGCGGCGGCGGGCACGACGGCGAGCTGGCTGCTGGCGGCCGCGGTCGGCGCGATCGGGCTGAAGACGGGCTTTGGCGAACTGAAAGCAGCACGGCCGTCGCTGGCCGTGACATTGCTGCTGCAGACCGGCTGGCAGCTTGCCGTGGTGGCGGGGCTGATCCTTTTCCTGCGGCTGTGACCAGCGGGCGGGCCGCCGTTGTTCCTCCAATCCCAATTGTCCGGTTTTCTGCAATCTGTCCCGGTGCGGCCTGTTATGGGTAGGCGTCGGAAATATGCTTGGGGGCCATCGTGATCAAGTCTGCCGTGCCAATGGGCACTTACTTCCTGCAGAGCCGGGATGGCCCGGCTCATCTTCTGTCTGTGCGTGGGCGCAGCTGATGGCAGATGCTGGTTCTGTCCCGTATCCGACGCGGTTGAAGCTGGCGAATCATCGGCTGATGGAGCGCAGCGATATCGCCCGTTTTCTGATCGGGCGGCATTTCCTGGAGGAAATCCACATGCTCGCCGGCCCGCAAAGGCTGGATCCGGCGATGATCCTGATCGCCGAGACGGTAGCGATTGGCACGATGGAACGCAGCATGCCGCGGCCGGGCGAGCGGGTGGACGGGCAGGTGCCCGGCCCGCGGCCGATGTCGCGGCGGGCGATCGCGCTGGCGACCGGGTTGCCGCGGGAAACCGTGCGTCGGCGACTGGCGCGGCTGGTGGAGCTGGGTCTGCTGAAGGAAGAGGCAGGCCGCATCGCCTGCTCGGACCAGTTCATCCGCGAAGGCCAGGCCCAGACGCTGGCCGACATGCTGGTGCGCCACGTGTCGCTCACGAACCAGCTGATCGCCGAGGGGCTGATCGAGTCCGACGGCGTGACGCTTCGCGGCGCAGGCTGAGGGCTCAGACCTCGCGCGCGAGCGCCGCTGCCAACAGCTCTACCTGATCCACCCTGAGGCCCGCGACGTTGATGCGGCCGGGCGGCACGGCATAGATGGCATGGTCGGTCTTCAGCCGCTCGACGACGTCGGCCGCAATCGGCAGCAGCGAGAACATGCCCGTCTGCCGGCCCAGCGGCGCAAGCAGCGGATGCGCGGCGGCCAACGCCTGGCGCACGCGCTGGATGCGCAGGCGCATGGCATCCAACTCTGCCCGCCAGTCGGCCGCCAGCGCGGCATCCTCCAGCACCAGGCGGACGACGGCTGCGCCATGGTCGGGCGGCATGGACCACATGGTGCGCACGGCGGCCAGCGCATGGGCCCGGGCGCGGGCGGTTTCGGCGGCGTCGGCGCCGATCACCCACAGCGCGCCGGTGCGCTCGCGATAGACGCCGAAATTCTTGTCGCAGGAATAGGCGACCAGCAGCGACGGCACGCGGGCAGCCATCAGGCGGGTGGAGGCGGCGTCTTCGTCCAGCCCGTCGCCCAGCCCCTGATAGGCGAGGTCCATGATCGGCAGCAGGCCGCGCTGGGTGGCGAGCGTGGCGAGCGCCTCCCAATGGGCGGACTCCAGCACGGCACCGGTGGGGTTGTGGCAGCAGCCCTGGAGGATGACGGCGTCGCCGGCCTCAGCGCCCGACAGGGCCTGCAGCATGGCGTCGACATCGACCGTCTGGGTTGCCTGGTCGAAGAAGGGCATGGGCACGACCTGAAGGCCGGCCGACAGGATGAGCGGGCGGTGGTTGGCCCAGGTGGGCAGTCCGACCCAGACCTTGGCGCCGGGGCGCGCCCGGGCGACGAGATCGAGCGCGGTGCGCAGAGCGCCGGTGCCGCCGGCAGTCTGCAGGCCCTGGCAGCGGTCGCCCAGGCCGTGGGCGGCGCCGAACACGATTCCGGCCATATGCTCCACGAAGCCCACGTCGCCTTCGAGGCCCAGGTAGCTCTTGCTGTCCTGCGTCTGCAGGAGGCGAGCTTCGGCGGCCTTTACCGCGCGCATGACGGGGGTGCGGCCGGCCTCGTCGCGGAAAACGCCGACGCCCAGATCGATCTTGTGCGTGCGAGGGTCGGCGCGGAACTGGACGGCAAGGCCCAGGATTGCATCGGGGATAGGGGTGTCGAGCGATGCGAAATAGGAAGAGGTCATGAACGGGCCTGCTGAAGTGATGAGGCCGCATGGGCGCGGCCCCACGATGCTGTCAAGCAGGGGCGAAGCAGCCGTGGAAGCCAACCGGCAGCGCGACGTCGGCTCGGCAGCTGGCGATCAGGCCGGCCGTGATGCGGGCGGCATCCAGAATGTGCAGCTCGGTGGCCCGGGCCTTCAGGTTGCGGGTTGTGCCGACGAGCCGTCGCACCTTCCCGCCTTCGGAACTCCGATTGGCTTTGACCCATTTCAGGCCAAATTGGCATGACGAGTGCTGAACCTATGGTCGCCTTTTCCCTCGGCCCGATAGAAATGGGGCAAGATTCGGATTCTGGGGGGCAAACTTTCGCGCGGGCTATGGCGCTGCGGTTGGCGCTGGCAGCAGCAGGCGGCATGCTGTTGATTTGGCTTGCGGTGCATCCCACGTCACCCCTAAATATCGATCCAATGACCGGCGACCCCCGTAGGTAGATGGGTCAGGTGCGCAACCGCAACTATCCCGATGGGCTTTGAGGCCCGACAAGCCTTGCGCGCCAACGCGGCGCCCCCGTCCCTACCGCACTTGCGACTAGAAACAGGAAGCCAGGGCGCACGTTCGGTGGCAGGTTGTGCCCGGATTTCATGGCGCGGGAGCAGACCTTGGCAAGATCGGGATGGACGTTCGTGGCAACACTGCTCTGCCTGGCGGTGGCAGGCCCCGCAGTGGCGGCAACGCCGGTCGACGCCCGGCTGAAGGCGCTCTACGAGGCCGAGTTCAAATGGCGCCGGGCTGAGGAGGCGCGCGACCTGGGCTTCGGCCCCTCGTCGCTGACCGACCGCCTGCCGCGCGTCGATCCTGCCGCGCAGGCGCGGCGGCTCGCCTATTGGGACAAGGTGCTGGCAGAGCTGGACCGGATGCCGCTGGCAGAGCTCTCGCCCGAGGAGCGGGTCAATGCGCAGGTGTTCCGCACCGCCATAGAGATCGAGGCGAACCAGCCTCGCTGGCGGTTGTACGAAATCCCCTTCAACACCGACACCTTCTTCTGGACGCTGGCCCCGCCGCGCGGACGCGGCTTCCAGACGGCCGAGGAG
>JBKDAC010000053.1:0-12133 GCA_046316515.1 Sandaracinobacter sp.
GTGCTGGGTGTCGTGGTGGCACAGGTCAGCCCCTCGTCCGATGCGGCCGAGCAGGGCATCCAGCGCGGCGACATCATCGGATCGGTGAACCAGCAGCCGGTGCGCACCCCGCAGGAAGCCGCAACCGCGGTTGCGGCCGCCCGCAAGGCCGGCCGGGACACAGTTCTGCTGTTTGTCCAGCGGGGCAACACGCCGGGCCGTTTCGTGGGCGTGAAGATCCAATAAGCGCTTAAGTTTCCGCGTCCGGCAGGCTAGCACTGCCAGTGCAAACAGGCACTGGGAGGCAGCATGTCGGACGCGGAAGGCACTCTTTTCATCGGCGCACGCTCGGGCGGCGAGGCCGCGCAGGCGCTGGTGCTGAAGCGCGCGAACCGCCATGGCCTGATCGCCGGCGCCACCGGCACCGGCAAGACCATTACGCTGCAGGTGCTGGCCGAAGGCTTCAGCAAGGTCGGTGTGCCGGTTTTCATGGCCGATGTGAAGGGCGACCTTGCCGGCATGGCGATGCCCGGAAGCCCGACCGCCAAGCTGCACGAACCCTTCCAGTCCCGCGCCGCCGATATCGGCATCGGCACCTACCCCTATGCCGACACGCCCGCCGTCTTCTGGGATCTGTTCGGCGAACAGGGCCACCCGGTGCGCACCACGGTTTCGGAAATGGGGCCCCTGCTTCTGGCGCGGCTGCTGGGCCTCAACGACACGCAGGAGGGCGTGCTCGCAATCGCCTTCAAGGTGGCCGACGATCAGGGACTGCTGCTCCTCGATCTCAAGGACCTGAAGCAGATGCTGGCTTGGACGGCTGAGAATGCGAAGGAGCTGGCGACCAGCTACGGCAATGTGACGTCGGCCTCCATCGGGGCAATCCAGCGCCAGCTGCTGAGCCTGGAATCGCAAGGCGGCGACCGCTTCTTCGGCGAGCCCGCGCTGGTGATGACCGACATGATGCATGTGGGCGAAGACGGGCGGGGCCAGGTGAACATCCTGGCTGCCGACAAGCTGATGGCAAGCCCGAAGCTCTATGCCACCTTCCTGCTGTGGATGCTGTCGGAACTGTTCGAGGAGCTGCCCGAGGTGGGCGATCCCGAGAAGCCGAAGCTGGTCTTCTTCTTCGACGAGGCCCATCTGCTGTTCGATGAGGCGCCCAAGGCGCTGCTGGACAAGGTGGAGCAGGTGGTGCGGCTGATCCGCTCCAAGGGGGTCGGCGTCTATTTCATCACCCAGAACCCGATCGACGTGCCCGAGGCGATTGCCGGCCAGCTGGGCAACCGGGTGCAGCACGCGCTCCGCGCCTTCACCCCGCGCGACCAGAAGGCCGTGAAGGCGGCGGCCCAGACCTTCCGGCAGAACCCCAAGGTGGATGTGGAGCGCGAGATCCTTGAGTTGAAGACCGGCGAGGCGCTTGTGTCGCTGCTGATGGCGGATGGTGCGCCCTCCCCTGTCGAGCGCGTGTTCATCCGGCCGCCGGTGTCGCGCCCCGGCCCGCTCAACAGCGGCGAGCGCAAGGTGATCCTGTCAAGCTCGCCTGTTGCCGGCAAATATGACGAGACGGTGGACCGCGAGTCCGCCTTCGAGCTGCTGGCGGCCAAGGCCAATGTGGCGGCCGAGGCCAAGGCGGCCGAACAGGCCGAGATCGATGCCCGCAAGGCCGCCGCGCAGAAGGCAAGGGACGATGCCGCGGCCGCGCGCGTCTACAAGGCATCGCCCATGGGCAAGATGGAAAAGGTGGCGATGGCGACCGTTGCCGCCGTTGCGACCCAGGCCGGGCGCAGCCTGGTTCGCGGGCTGCTGGGAGGCCTGTTTAAGCGGCGCTGACGCAGCTGATCCGCACTCAGGCGCCTGGGATCGTCACCCGGGCGATATCGGCGTTGCGGGTGCCGGCCGGCGCGTCGATAAGCTCGCGCAGGAAGGGGCCCTTTTCGACCGTGGCGGTTGCGGCACCGCCGGGCGCGTCATCGACCGTGGCGCGGATGTTCGCGTCGGTGCGATTCGCCTTGGTTTCCGACAGAATCTGGTTTTCGATCGCCGACTTGGGCGGCAGCTGCACGCCGGGGCCGAACAGCGCCTCCAGCGCCTGCTGCTGGCTGTCGGACCCGATCGGGCGCGGGGCGCCGGGGCGCGGCGGGGCCATGGTGAAATCGGGCGGCACCACGAGCGGCACCTGCTTGCCGATGGCGAATTCGTCGGGGCGCTTGCGGTCTGCAATGTCGTTGCCGCCACAGGCGGACAGAAGGACGGCAGCGGCGGCGAGCAGGCCGAGCACGAGGGGCTGGGTGTTACGATCAGGCATCTTGCACTCTTTCCTTGGCCCTATCTGAACCGGGGCTGTCTGAACCGGCGCTGTTCGATTGGTCAGGCCGGCTGAACAGGGCGCGCACCAGCAGGATGATCACCCCCAGGGTGATCGCCGCATCGGCCACGTTGAACACATAGAAGGACCAGGGCCCCGCATGCAAATGGATGAAGTCCACCACATAGCCGAAGCGGATGCGGTCCACGATGTTGCCCAGCGCGCCGCCCAGCACCAGGCCCAGCGCGATCGTTTCGGGCAGATGGCGTTCGCGGCGGATCCAGACGGCAACGACCGTGGCGATGATGGCGGTGAGCCCCACCAGAAGCCAGCGGCCGACCTCGGTATCGGCGGTCAGCATTCCCATGGAAACGCCGCGGTTTTCGACCCAGGTGAGGGAAAAGACCGGCAACACCGGCACGCTGATCCGGGCCTGTAGTTCCAGGATGTTGATCACCCAATATTTTACCAGCTGATCGATGAGGAACACCACCGCCGCCAGCCCATAGGCGAGCCGGCTCATTCCCCATGCTCCAGCACGACATCGTCACAGCGTCCGCAGAGCTGGGTTTCCGCCGACACGTCGGGGAGGTGGCGCCAGCAACGGGCGCAGCGGGCGTGGGTGGATCCGACGGCCTCGACGCGGGGCTCACCTTCTGCTGCCACAGCATCCGCCGACGAGACGATGCAGAGCTCGGCGAAATCAACCGACCGAACCAGCGACGCGTCGGCGTCGGGGGCAAACAGGCGGATGGCGACCTCGTTGGACGAACCGACCTGTTTTTCGCGCCGCATGGGTTCGATCGCCTGCGTCACCAGCGCGCGGAGTTCGCGCAGCCGATCGAACCGGGCTTCCAGCGCCGCGTCACGCCAGCTGGCCGGGATGTCGGCATAGGTGCCGAAGTGGACGGAACTGCCGGGGCCGTGGCGATGCTCATGCGCTTCCTCGGCCGTGAAGACGAGAACGGGCGCAAGCCAGGCGGTGAGCGCGTCGAACAGGGTTGACAGCAGCGTGCGATAGGCGCGCCGCTTCGGGCTGAGCGGTCCGTCGCAATAGAGGCTGTCCTTGCGGACGTCGAAGAAGAAGGCCGAGAGGTCACTGTTCACGAAGCCGGTGAGCGCCGCCATCATCTTCGCATAGGCGTGGACCTCAATATGGCTGCGGATTTCGGCGTCCAGGGCAGCAAGGCGCGAGAGGATGTAGCGCTCGAGCTCAGGCATCTCCGCGTGCGGAACGGCCTCATCCGGAGTGTAGCCCTTCAGCGCGCCCAGCAGATAGCGCAGTGTGTTCCTGAGCTTGCGATAGGCATCAACCGTGGTCTGCATGGCCAGCTTGCCGAAGCGCTGGTCTTCCGACGTGTCGGTGCTGGCGACCCACAATCTTAACACATCGACTCCAGAGTCCCGGATAATCGTCTGGGGATCAACAACATTACCGAGCGACTTGGACATTTTGCGGCCCTTGTCGTCCAACGTCATGCCGTGGGTCAGCACGCCCTTGTAGGGCGCCCTGCCCCGCGTGCCGCAGCTTTCCAGAAGCGAGGATTGGAACCAGCCCCGATGCTGGTCCGAGCCTTCGAGATAGAGGTCGGCTTGGGTCGCGTGGAGGCGGGTTTCGGTGACGAAGGCGTGGGTGCAGCCGCTGTCGAACCAGACGTCCAGGATGTCGGTGACCTGCTCATACTCGTTGGCCTTGTAGGCGTTGCCGAGAAACGCCTGCGGATCACGCGTCCACCAGGCATCGGCGCCGTCCTGTGCGATTGCGGCGGCAATGCGGGCGTTGACGGCGGGGTCGGCGAGATAGTCGCCGGTGCCCTTCTTGACGAACAGTGTGATCGGCACGCCCCAGGCGCGCTGGCGGCTGAGCACCCAATCGGGCCGACCTTCCACCATCGCGCGGATGCGGTTCTCGCCCTGGCTTGGGTACCAGCTGGTTTCGGAGATGGCCTTCAGCGCGCGGCCGCGCAGCGTGGTGCCATCGCCGAGATCGCGGTCCATCGCGACGAACCATTGCGGCGTGCAGCGGTAGATCAGCTTCTTCTTGGAGCGCCAGCTGTGCGGGTAGCTGTGGCGATAGTCGGCGGTAGCCGCCAGCAGTGCGCCAGCTTCGCGGAGCGCGGTGCAGATCGGGCCGTCACGCGCATTCAGCTTGGGATTGATGACCATCATCGGATTGCCGCCGACGAGCAGCCAATCCGCGCGGTAGCGGCCATCAGGCTCGACCACGAAAACGGGATCGATGCCGTTGGCCTTGCAAAGGTAGAAGTCGTCCTCGCCATGGTCCGGCGCCATGTGGACAAGGCCGGTGCCGGCGTCGGTGGTGACGAAGTCACCAGGGAGTAGCTGGCGGGGTTCCGCGAAGAAGCCGCCGAGGCGATGTAGCGGGTGGCGGGTGATGGCGCCGGAAAGGGCAGTACCCTTAAATCTCTTCTCTATTGTGTTGGGAAAGAAGCCTTCCGCAGCATGTCCGATCCGCTCACGAAATTCCTCAAGTAGCGGCTCAGCGACAAGAAGATAGATGAAACCCTTAATTTTTGAACCAGATTCTCCTGACTTCAGAAACTCAGCAAAGCCGCGCGCAGTTTTAACCAGAACGTAATCAACATCCGCCCCATAAGCCAAAGCCCGGTTCACCGGGATCGTCCAGGGTGTCGTCGTCCAGATCACCGCGTGCGCGCCGACCAGTTCAGGCGCGTTCGGCGCTTCCACGATCTCGAACGCCACGTCGATCTGGGTGGAAACGATCTCCTCATACTCGACTTCGGCTTCGGCAAGCGCGGTCTGCTCCACCGGCGACCACATCACCGGCTTGGCGCCGCGATACAGCTGCCCGCTCTCGGCGAACTCCATAAGTTCAGATGCAATCACAGCTTCCGAATTGAAATCCATGGTAAGATAGGGATTGTCCCAATCACCCCAGATGCCCAGCCGCTTCAGCTGCTCGCGCTGCACGTTCACCCAGTGCGCGGCATAGTCGCGGCACTGCTGGCGGAAGGCGATGGGGTCCAAATCGCCCTTCTTCACCCCCTTCTCGCGGTTCAGCTCCTCCACCTTCCACTCGATGGGAAGGCCGTGGCAGTCCCAGCCGGGGATATAGGGGCTGTCATACCCCAGCATGGTGCGGGTGCGGACGACCAGATCCTTCAGGATATGGTTCATCGCATGGCCCAGGTGCATGTCGCCATTGGCGTAAGGGGGGCCGTCGTGCAGGATCCAGCGGGCAGCGCCGGTGCGGATCTCGCGCAGCTTCGCGTGGGCGTCCTCTGCCGCCCAGCGGGCCAGCAGGCGCGGCTCGGTCTCGGCAAGGCCGGCCTTCATCGGAAAATCCGTTTCGGGCAGGAACACGGTATGGCGGTAATCTGCCGCCCTTGTCTCGCTGGTCATGGCCGGCAGGCTTTAGCCCATATGGCCCAGCGCGCAACCCCGAGGACCCTGCGCGCAGTTGCGAATGCTAGTCAAAGCCGTTCGCAATTAAATAGCTGTTTTTATTTGACTTTTACCAATGGCAGCGGCAAGCAGGGCATCTGTTCCAGCAAAGTGAGGCGGCCATGAAGGGCGACAAGAAAGTCATCGAGTATCTGAATGCGGTGCTGAAGGGCGAGCTGACCGCCATCAACCAATATTTCCTGCACTACCGCCTGCTCGACAATTGGGGTGTGAAGAAGCTCGCCAAATATGAGTATCACGAGTCGATCGACGAGATGAAGCACGCCGACAAGTTGATGGAGCGCATCCTGTTCCTGGACGGCTTCCCCAACCTGCAGGCGCTGAACCGCCTGCGCATCGGCGAGACCGTCCCCGAGATCCTGCAGGCCGACCTGGACCTGGAATATGAGGCCGTCGCCCTGCTGAAGGAGGCGATCCCCTATTGCGAGAGCGTCCGCGACTTCGGCAGCCGCGAACTGTTCGTGCATATCCTCGAGGCCGAGGAAGAGCATGTGGACTTCATCGAGACGCAGCAGCAGATGATCAAGGATCAGGGGTTACAGAATTATATTCAGTTGCAGAGCGAAGCGGCCGGGAGTTAGGGCGCAGCCCTAATCCCCGGACTCGCGCAGCGAGCAGCCGGCGGGGCGGCGGCCATCAGGCCGCCGAACCCGTCCGCTGACGCGCCTAAGAGAAGAACAGTAGAGCCTGCCAAAGCCGGGCCGTCGGACGGGTTCGCTGGGCTTGAGGGCCAGCACCCCGCCGGCCGGGCACTGCGTGCGAGTCTGCGGATCAGTGCTGCGCGCTGACCGCAGCCGCACTTGGCCTCAATCTTCCCCGAACTTGGTCTCGACCAGCTGCACCAGCGCCGCCAGCGCCGCGTCCGCTTGCGCGCCTTCGGCCTTCACCTCGATCTGGTCGCCCATTGCGGCTGCCAGCATCATCAGCCCCATGATCGAGGTGCCCAGCACGTCGGAGCCGTCCTTGGAGACGGTGACGGTCGCGTCATACTGGCTGGCGAGCGTGACGAACTTCGCACTGGCCCGCGCATGCAGGCCGCGGCGATTGCAGATCAGAAGTGTAACGGGCCCCGCGATCAAGCAGCGCGCCTCAGGCCGCCTCGCCCAGCAGGCGACTGGCGACGCTGATGTATTTGCGGCCGGCTTCCTGCGCCAAATCAACCGCTTCGCTGACGGACTTCGCCTTGCGGACGCTGGCCAGCTTGATCAGCATCGGCAGATTGATACCGGCGATCACCTCCAGATTGGGGCGCCCCAGCAGCGAGATGGCAAGGTTGGAGGGCGTGCCGCCGAACATGTCGGTCAGCAGGATCACGCCGGCGCCCTGGTCGACTTCGGCTGCGGCGCGGGCGATATCGGCGCGCTTTTCCTCCATGTCGTCATTCGCCTCGATGCAGACGGCGATGCACTGCGCCTGCGGGCCGACGACATGCTCCATGGCCGCGATGAACTCCGCCGCCAATCGACCATGCGTTACCAGAACCAACCCGATCATTCCAAGCCCTTCACATGGCCCCGGCAGCAGCGATGTCCGCCGGTCCGGTGCCTTCATCCTCTGGCGCCGGTCCGCCGTGGTTCGCATCGCGGTGCACCACGGCATTGCCCCACCCGGCCGATTCGAGCCCGGCTGCCGCCGCCTCGGCCACCGCAACAGAGCGATGGCGACCGCCGGTGCAGCCGAACGCGACCGTCAGATAGGCACGCCCTTCCCGCGCATAGCTCGGCAGAAGCAGCGTTAGAAGCCCCATGATGGCCTCGAAAGCCGGGGCAAAGGCGGGATCCGACTGCACATAGGTGCTGACGACTGCATCAAGCCCCGTCAGCGGACGCAGTTCGGGCACCCAGTGCGGGTTTTTCAGGAAGCGCATGTCGAACACCAGGTCCGCATCACGGGGCACGCCACGGGCATAGCCGAAGCTCATCAGCGTCAGGGTCAGCGCCTTGTGCCCCTCGATGCTGAATCGGGTGGAAATCGCCCGGCGCAGATCGTTCGAGGAAAAGTCGGTCGTGTCGATCACCACGTCGGCTGCCCGGCGCAGTTCTGCCAGCAGCTCGCGTTCCAGCGCGATACCGTCGCCGGCCGGCCGGTCGAGCGCAAGCGGATGGCGGCGGCGAGTTTCCGAAAAGCGGCGCACCAGCTCGTTGCCCGCGCAATCGAGGTAAAGGATGCGGATGGCGCGGACGGGTGTTGCGTGGCCGGCGATCGCCTGCATCACCTGGTCCGGGCTGAAGGCGCGGGTGCGGGCGTCGATTCCGATCGCCAGGCGGTGGCCGCCCGGCACCGCCAGCAGCGGGCCCAGCAAAGACACCGGCAGATTGTCGACAGCCTCGTAGCCCAGGTCCTCCAGCCCCTTGAGCGCGGTGGACTTGCCGGCACCCGACAGCCCCGTGACGATCAGCACGGGGGCGGGGGGTTCATCCTTGACCTGAGCAGTTCCGGGCATGGCGCGCCTGCTTATCCCTTCGGCAGCCCTTGTGCCACTGCCAGTTCCACTTTCAGTGGCGCAGAGGCTTCGAAGGCGGACAGAGTGATCACGGGCAGCCGGAGGCCACCTATGTCACGAACGGCCGGGTCGGGCATTCGTTGCGGCTGGCCGCCCAGGTCAACGACCAGCACGACGGGAATGCCGCCGACGTGTGCCATCGGCACGATGCCCAGCCCCCGCACCTCCATCTGCCCTGCTATGCCGGGCGACGGGTGCAATGTGCCGTCTGCCGCAACATGAACGCGGTCGTCGGCGATCAGGCGTGCGCCACGATCGATCAGGCGCAAGGCCAGATCGGACTTTCCACTGCCCGGCGGCCCCAGCAGCAGCACGCCTTTGCCGCCGACCGACAGGGCGGTCGCGTGAACGGTCGGGAATGCGGGGTTGCCCATCGCTGGTGCCTAGAGCGCCGGCAGGATCACGCGGAACAGGCTGCCCGCTTTGCCATCAGGCCGGTCCGTCACTTCGATCCGGCCATCCAGCGCCTCGACGATGGCGCGCGCGATGGAAAGGCCGAGGCCGCTGTGCTGGCCATATTCCTGGCCCACCGTGCGTTCCGAGTAGAAGCGTTCGAAGATGGAGTCCCGTACTTCGGGCGGGACGCCCGGGCCATGATCGGCGACCTCGATGGTGACGTCGGCTTCGTGCCGGCCGACCGAGACCTCGACCAGGCTCCCTTCCGGCGAGAAGCTGATGGCATTGTCGATCAGGTTGTTGAGCACCTGGGCCAAGCGGTCAGCATCGGCGTGCACCATGGCCTGTCCCGTGACCGGAAGCCGGGTTTCGATGCGCACCCCGCGCCGGGCGGGCCCACCCGCCGTGTAGGCCGCCACCAGGCCTTCGGCGAGCCGGGCCACATCGACCGGCTGGAACCGCGTGCGCGACAGTTCGGCATCCAGACGCGATGCGGCCGCGATGTCGGTGATCAGCCGGTCGATGCGGCGCACATCCTCATCGATCAGGCCGAACAGCTGGGCGCGGGCCTTTTCATCCTTCACGCTGCCCAGCGCCTCCACCGCGCTGCGCAACGACGCCAGCGGGTTCTTCAGCTCGTGCGCGATATCGGCGGCAAAGGCTTCGGTTGCATCGATCCGCTGGCGCAGCGCGGCGGTCATGTCGGCAATCGCCCTAGCCAGGCCGCCGATCTCGTCGCGGCGGTGCGGCAGGCGGGGGACAACAACGTCGCGCTGCCGGCCGAGGCGCACCTTGTGGGCGGCAAAAGCCAGCTGGCGCAGCGGCACGACAATGGTGCGCGCCAGATAGACGCTGAGCGCAAGCGAGAAGATCAGGACAACCAGGAACACGAGGAACGAGGTCATCCGTTCCCGTCGCACCAGGTCGATCACGTCGGGGGTGTCGACCGTGAGGAGGACGACGGCGTCGGCACCTGTCAGACCTGGCACCGGCACCGCCGCCTGGAGCACAACGAGCCGGTCGGAAGTCTGGCGGGCAGCTGTCACCGGCTGCCCGCTGCGGGCGGCGCGGCCCACCTCGTCCCAGGCGGCTGCACTGTCGAATGCCGGCTCGGCAAAGCGGGGCAGCTCGGACTGGCTGGTCAGAAAATCCATCACCCGGTCGATCAACACCGCGCTCTCGCGGCGGAAGCCCTCGGTCGTCGGATCGACCAGCTGGAATCGCGTCACGCCCGGATTTGCCCAGTTGTCGGCGATCAGCTGGCCTTGGGGATCATAGAGCCGGATGCGAGTGCCGCGCGGGCTGGAGATATCGAGAATGGCCGCCCTGCCCTGTTCCAGCCCCTGCTTTTCCAGGAACTGGGCCATGATGTCGCCCTGACGCAGCAATTCCTGTTCGCGGGTTTCCAGAAGGCGGCTCCGGAAGCTCTCGATATAGAAAAGCGCACCAGCCAGCGCGAGGATCGCAACCAGGTTCACCAGCAGGATCCGCGTGGCCAGCGACGACCATCCGGCAAAGCGCGGGGGCGCACCCGACCGGCGCGCAGCACGCGCCGCATCCCGCGAGGGCGCGGTTCCGTTCATGGCCGCAATGGCGCCGGCCCGGCCACGGATCAGTCTTCCTCGTCGAAACGATAGCCGACGCCATACAGGGTCTCGATCGCCTTGAAATCTGAATCCACTGCACGAAATTTCTTGCGTAACCGTTTGATATGGCTGTCGATTGTGCGATCATCGACATAGCTGTCATGGGCATAGGCAACGTCCATCAGCTGGTCGCGGGACTTCACGAAGCCCGGCCGCTGGGCAAGCGCGTCCAGGATCAGGAATTCCGTCACCGTCAACGGCACGTCGCGGCCGCTCCAGCGCACACGATGGCGAGCGGGGTCCATCTCCAGCTTGCCCCGGACGATCGGTTCTGCCGGCGGCGCATCGGTCTCTTCGTCGGTGCCCTGGCGGTTCGCGGTCCGACGCAGCACGGCCCGGATCCGTTCGATCAGCAGGCGCTGGCTGAACGGCTTGCCGATGTAATCGTCGGCGCCCATCGCCAGGCCCAGCGCCTCGTCGATCTCGGTGTCCTTCGAGGTCAGGAAGATCACCGGCAGATCGGATTTCTCGCGCAGGCGGCGCAGCATCTCCATGCCGTCCATCCGCGGCATCTTGATGTCCACGACAGCCAGGTCGGGCGGATTTTCCAGCAGCGCCTTCAGCCCGGCTGCGCCGTCGGCATAGATGCGGGTGGTGAACCCCTCTGCCTGCAGCGCGAGGCTGACCGAGGTGAGGATGTTGCGGTCGTCGTCGACGAGGGCGATGGTCGGGGTGCCGCCTGTCATCTGGGCTGCACGCCTTTGCCCAGGCCTCCGGACGAAGAGACGGTCGGGAATGCGGCACGGCTGGTCATGTGGCGGGTGTATAGCTGCTAATGCTGCGTGTACCAAAGGTTCATGCTTCAGGCGCTTCACACGGCATAACAGCTACGTTAGGGGGATGCTGCATTCGTATGCGGCAGCGGCATGGCTGTTGCTGCGAAGACAGTCTGCGGCTGTCTTGACAAAAAGAGCGCGCCCTGGCCGGGGCGGGCCCGTACCGAACGAAGGGAACCGACTGGTGGGATCAACGACCGGCAACGAGCTCAACAGGCTTGGCATCAAGGCGGGGACTACCGTCCACGCAAATCTCGGCACCGCGCCGCTGATCGAGCTGGCCGTTGCCCGCAATGAAGGGATGCTGTCGAAGGATGGCGCCTTTGTCGTGGAAACGGGCAAGCACACGGGGCGTTCGGCGAACGACAAGTTCACCGTGAAGGATGCCGAGACCGAATCGACCGTCTGGTGGGGCAAGTCGAACAAGCCGATGGACCCGGCGCATTTCGCCGCGCTGAAGGCCGACTTCATGGCCGCCCTTGCCGAGAAGGACACGCTGTTCGTGCAGCAGCTGTTCGGCGGTTCCCAACCGGAATTCCGCGTAAACGTATGCGTCGTTACCGAATTCGCCTGGCATTCGCTGTTCATCCGCACCCTGCTGGTGCGGCCCAACACCGCAGACCTGGCGAACTTCGCGGCCGAATACACGATCATAGACCTGCCCAGCTTCAAGGCGGATCCCGCACGCCACGGCTGCCGGTCGGAAACCGTGGTCGCGGTCAACTTCACCGAGAAGCTGATCCTGATCGGCGGCACCCGCTATGCCGGCGAGATGAAGAAGTCGGTGTTCGGCATCCTGAATTATCTGCTGCCCACCAAGGGCGTGATGCCGATGCACTGTTCGGCCAACATCGGCGCCAACGGCGACACCGCCGTCTTCTTCGGCCTGTCGGGCACCGGTAAGACCACCCTGTCGGCCGATGCCAGCCGCACGCTGATCGGCGACGACGAGCATGGCTGGTCGGACACTGCCGTCTTCAACTTCGAAGGCGGCTGCTATGCTAAGATGATCCGGCTCTCGCCCACCGCCGAGCCGGAAATCTATGCGACCACCAAGCGCTTCGGCACGGTGCTGGAA
>JBKDAC010000054.1:0-1174 GCA_046316515.1 Sandaracinobacter sp.
TGTCCAGGCTGATCGCTCCGAACACGATCCGGTTCCCGCGCACATAATCCAGCCCCTCGCGCACCGCAGCAAACCCGCGCGCACCCGAACCGGCCGGCAGCTCGACCGGCGGAATCCGGAACAGGGCCGCAATCGAGATCGTCAGCAACGTGGCAGCAATCAGATAGGGAAGCGGCGGCCCCAGGTCATAGGACAGCCCCCCCACAACCGGCCCCAGCACGGCCCCCGCCTGCCGGCCGATCGAATTCCACGCAATTGCGGTCGGCAGCACAGCCGGCGGCACCAGGTTCGGCGCCAGCGCACTCAGGGAAGGCGCCGCAAAGGCCCGCGCCACCCCCAGCGTCACCGCCACCGCGAACAGCGGCCACAACAGCGTCGATCCACTGGCCGCCAGCCAGGCCAGCGCGCCGGCGCACAGCAGCTCCAGCCCGATCGCCGCGCGTGCAATCACCCGTCGATCCAGCCGGTCGGCAATCACCCCCACCACCAGGCTCAGCAGAAAAACGGGCAAAAACTGCGCCAGCCCCACCAGCCCCAGCAAAAAGGCCGCCTCGCGGATCGGCATGTCGGCACGCGCCAGGTCGTAAACCTGCCACCCGATCACCACCACCATCATGATCTGCGCCAGCGTCGACCCCAGCTTCGCCACGAAGAAGGCCCGGAACGCCGCAAAGGCGAAAGGCGAGGGGGGCTGTGCGTCGTCCACGCCAGCTCCCTAGCAGCCGCAAAGGCCCACCGGGCAGAAACTTTTGCTGCGCCCCCAAATGGCCGCCCCCCCATTTGCAGGGGCTTTGCATATTGCCGGCCAATGGCCGAACATGCAGCCGGGACATGCAGGCTGCCGGCCCACGGCACCGCAGGGGAGAAGATGATGCACCAGCGCCGCCGCGCGTCGATATTCGCAATCGCCACCATCCTCGCGCTCGCAGGATGCCGGCAGCCCGCCGACACCCCTGCCGCCACAGGCGACAGCCTCGCCGCCCAGGGCTCCGCAGGCCCCGAATGGCTCAGCTACGGCGGCACCTATGATGAACAGCGCCACAGCCGCCTCAACCAGATCAACAGGGATTCACTGAAGGACCTCGGCGTCGCCTGGACCGATGATCTCAAAACCGGCCGCGGGATCGAAACCACCCCCATCGTCGCCGACGGCGTGATGTACGCCACCTCCTCC
>JBKDAC010000055.1:0-1216 GCA_046316515.1 Sandaracinobacter sp.
TGCTTCTTGCTGTGCTTGCGAAGCTCCCGCCTGGGCGCGGTCAGCTCCCCGGGCGGGACATACTGGATGTGCAGGCGGAGGTTGTCGTGGAGGAGGCTCGCGGCCGACGAGGGGGTAGCCGGCGGTTCAGCTGCGGCGGGCTCGGCTGCAGGTGAGGCGGCAGCAGATGCAGCCGTGCGGGTCCGGGTACGGATAGGGGCAGGAATGGTGTTCGTCATGATCAACTCCAACGAACGCGCGCAACAGATCATGGTCTCGCGCCACCCGGATGGTGGCGGTCGATCCCTTGATGCTGCTGCTCCGTTGTCGAAATGACCGGTGCTGCTGCTTCCGCGACGCAGTGCGGCGTTCGAGTGCCGCGTCGCTACGGGTCGAGGTGGGAACGATCTGATATGGTGTCAAGACCGGGGCCAAGAGCGATTTTCCGGCTCCCGATTACGCCCGGATGACTGTCTGGCGACGCCCCTATGCCAGACAAGGCCATTGCGTGATCCGAAAGCCGCTCTGCCCATTGGCCAACGGTGGAGAGATCACTGCCGCCGCGCCACTCGCCAATAGGGCACGTCAATCTCAGGAATCAGCCATGCCCTCCCTGAGCCATTTCGCATGCGCTTCGGATGCAATGGCGCCGAGATGGGCGCGAGCTCTGGACAGCGCAACATAGGCAAGCTCGCGGCTGTCCATTTCGTCGCCACTTGCAACGAAGATCACCACGGTGCGCTCCAGCCCCTTGAACCGCCGCACGGTGCCCACGACCCTACGGGACTCGAACTGTCGGCACAATATTCTGATTATATTTGCTTTATTGTCACGCAGGCTTAATGGAGGCCCCTGCTGAGGCCCCAGAGATTTATCCCAACGCAGCGAGGGTGTCTAGAATCCGGCCTTGGATCGACTATCCCAGACTTCCCGCGAAGAGTGGGCAACGGGGCAGTTGCGGGCACACTGCTTCCCGGCGGTTGACCCGGGAAAAAGACAATCGTTCAGCGGCCAACCAGCCTCCCAGGCCCAAGAGATTGCCGATCGCTTTATCTTTCGGAGCTGCCGTTCGTTCGCCTGACTTGTAAACTCCGACATTAGAGCGTTTTCCGACCCATTTGAATCTGCTGGGATTCCCAAGGGCGTGAAAGTCTGATTCAGGATGCTGGCTGGAGATGGAGGCCGGCATGGATGGGCAGACCGCTTTCGATGGATCTTCGCTCGCGGACGTTGGCGG
>JBKDAC010000056.1:0-12302 GCA_046316515.1 Sandaracinobacter sp.
CTCATGCAGATGCAGGCGCTGGCCGGCCTCGCCGCAGAGGCGGGCTTCTTCGAATGGCGCGCCCGTCTTGCCACAGGCGCGGTGGTGAACCCCTCCGAAGGCCGTGCGGCCACCCACATGGCGCTGCGCGATCCGGCGAACCGCGCCGATCACGCCGGGCTTCTCGATCTTGCCCGCCGCATCCGCAGCGGCGGGCTCGGGCCCATCCGCCATCTGATCCACATCGGCATCGGGGGCTCCGCGCTGGGGCCGCAACTGCTGGTCGATGCGATCGGCACGGGGGGCGACGGCCCCGAAGTCCATGTCGCCGCCAATATCGATGGCGCATCGCTCGCCCGCGCCTTTGCCGCCTGCAATCCGGCCGAGACCCTGCTGGTCGCCGTCTCCAAGACTTTCACCACCCAGGAAACCCTTACCAACCTCGACAGCGCGCTCGCCTGGCTCTCAAACAACGGCGTGGCCAACCCGATCCGCCGTCTGGTCGCGGTCTCTGCCGCGCCTGCCAAGGCGCAGGCCCGGGGAATTGCCGAAATCCTGCCCTTCGCCGAATCCGTCGGCGGCCGCTATTCGCTCTGGTCCGCGGTCGGCCTGCCGCTCGCCGTGCGCTGCGGGCCCGACGCGTTCGAACAGCTGCTCGATGGTGCCCATGCGATGGACCGCCACTTCCTGGGCCGACCGCTCGCGCTCAATGCGCCGGTGCTCGCCGCCATGGCCGACGTCTGGCAGGCCTGCTTCCTGAAGAAACCCACGCGCGCCATCTTCGCCTATGATGAACGTCTGCGCCTGCTGCCGCCCTATCTGCAGCAGCTGGAAATGGAATCGAACGGCAAGTCGGTCGCCCGCGACGGCACCCCGCTGCCGTTCCCCACGGCCGCCATCAGCTGGGGCGGCACCGGCACCGACGCCCAGCACGCCGTGTTCCAGCTCCTCCACCAGGGCACCCACCAGGACCCGATCGAATTCGTCGCGGTCACCCAGCAGGGACATGGCCTCGATCCGGTCCACCATCGCCTGCTGCTCGCCAACTGCTTTGCCCAGGGCGCCGCGCTGCTGAAGGGCCGCACTCAGGCCGAGGCGCTGGCCGAGGCAAAGGGTGACACGGCACTGGCCCGCGCCAAGAGCTTCCCCGGAAACCGCGGCTCGGCTACCTTCCTGGTCGACCGGCTCACCCCCGATCGCCTCGGCGCGCTTCTCGCCTTCTACGAAGCGCGCACCTTCTCGGCCGCCGTGATGATGGGCCTCAACCCGTTCGATCAATGGGGCGTCGAACTCGGCAAGCAGGTGGCCAACCAGTTGTCCGCCGGCCACACCGATGGCTTCGATCCCTCTACCGAGGCGCTGATGCGCGCCGCCGGTCTCTAAACAGGGAAGCCGTGGCCCTTCAGCACAGCGGCCAGGCTGTCGGCGTCGGTGAAGCGGTGTGCATGCCAGCCTGAAGCGATCGCGGCCTCCACATTGGCCGCATTGTCATCGATGAAGATCGCCTGTCCGTTGCCCAGGCCGAACCGCGCGCGTGCCAGCGCATAGATGGCAGGGTCGGGTTTCACCAGCTTCTCGTGGCCCGACACCACGATGTCGCGGAAATGATCGAACAGCGGCGTCGTCGGGCGGAACCGGTCCCAGAACTCGCCCGAGAAATTGGTGATTCCGAACTGCGGCACGTCCGCCGCCGCCAGCTGCTCGACGATCGCATGGGTGCCGGGAATCGGGCCGGGAATCGTTTCCAGCCAGCGCGGCCCATAAGCGGCGATCAGCTCGGCGAACTCGGGATAATGGGTGGTCAGCTCGGCCGACGTCTCCACGAATGGCCGGCCGGCGTCATGCTGAAAATGCCAGGTCCTGGTCACCACATTGGCCAGGAACCACTCCAGCTTCTCTGGGTCGGGGATCAGCCGGGCATAGAGGAATCGGGGATCCCAGTCGAACAGCACATGCCCGACATCCCACACAACCGCCTGCGGCCGAACAGGGAAAACCCCGGACGCGCCATCACGTTCCGGGGTCTTATCGGTCATGCCGGAGTGCTCTCCAGGCCCCGCAGCCACCAATCAGCCCTGGCGGGCCTTGAAGCGGCGGTTGGTCTTGTTGATGACATAGGTGCGACCGCGGCGGCGGATCACACGATTGTCACGGTGCCGCCCCTTGAGCGACTTCAGGCTATTGCGGATCTTCATGACATACCCCGGGGGAAATCGAACGAGCCGCGGCGCTTAAGCGCTGCCTGCCGCAAAGTCAATCAGGCCCTGCCCGATGGGCCCGCCAATCGCCCGCCACAGTCGGCGCCGGCAGCCGGCCCGCGCTTGGCATCCGGGCATCCCCGCTGCTACGCGCCCCCGCATGGGGATCAGCATCAGCTCCGCCTTCGATTCGGGCAACATCGAATTCGTCGATCAGCCTGCGCCAGATCATGTGCGGCTTCGAATCCGCGCCGATGCCGGCGGCGAGTTCCTGCAGTGGTTCCATTTCCGCCTGGCAGGCGCCCGTGGCCGCGCGGTCCGCATGGACATCATCGGCCTCGAAAAGTCCGCCTATCCCGGCGGCTGGCCCGGCTACAGCGCCCGCGTCTCCGACGACCGCGAGACATGGACGCTCGCCGACACCAGCTACGACAAGGCCGCCGACGGCGGCACGCTCACCATTCGCGTCACCCCGCAGTACGACGCACTCTGGTGCGCCTATTTCGCCCCCTATTCGCTTGAACGGCACCATGATCTGGTTGCCCGCGCGGCGATGCAGCCGGGCGTGATGGCAACCGTCCTGGGCCATTCGCTCGATGGCCGGCCGATCGACTGCCTAGAGCTCGGCGAAGGCACCCGCACCGTCTGGCTCTACGCCCGCCAGCACCCGGGCGAGAGCATGGCCGAATGGTGGATGGAAGGCGCGATCGCCGAACTCACCGACCGGGCCTCGCCGCTTGCTCGCACGCTCCGGGAAAAAGCGCGCTTCCACATCGTTCCCAACATGAACCCCGATGGGTCGTTCCGGGGCTATCTGCGCACCAACGCGGCGGGCGCCAACCTGAACCGCGAATGGGCAAATCCCACGCCCGAACGCGCGCCCGAAGTGCTCGCGGTGCGCAATCGAATGGACGAAACCGGCGTCGATTTCGCGCTCGACGTCCATGGCGACGAAGCGCTGCCCCATGTCTTCATCGCCGGCTTCGAGGGGATCCCCGGCGTCACCAGCGTCCAGCTCGACCTGCTCGCCCGCTATCAGTCGGCGCTCTGTCGCTATAGCCCCGACTTCCAGACCAAGGTCGGCTATCCCGTCACGCCGCCGGGCCGCGCCAATCTCGCCATGTCGACCAACCATGTGGCGCACCGCTTCGGCTGCGTGTCGGCAACGCTGGAAATGCCGTTCAAGGACGGGGCCGAGCTTCCCGATCCCGAGCAGGGCTGGTCGCCCGCCCGGTCCCGCCACCTCGGCCGCGCCTGCCTCGCCGCGCTTGCCGACATAATCGACGATCTGAGATAGGATCTATCCTTCCGATGCCGCAACTCGTTCTGATCCGCCACGGCCAGTCCGCCTGGAATCTCGAAAACCGCTTCACCGGCTGGTGGGACGTGAACCTGACCGAGAAGGGCATCGCCGAGGCGCGCGCCGCCGGTGCCGCGCTGAAGGCCGCCGGCCATGATTTCGATGTCGCCTTCACCAGCCTGCAGACCCGCGCGATCAAGACGCTGAACCTGGTGCTCGAGGAAATGGACCGGCTCTGGCTCCCCGTCACCAAGGACTGGCGCTTCAACGAGCGGCACTATGGCGGGCTGACAGGGCTCGACAAGGCCGAGACTGCGGCCAAGCATGGCGAGGAGCAGGTGAAGATCTGGCGCCGCAGCTTCGACGTGCCGCCCCCCGTTCAGGACAAGGGCTCGGCCTTCGACGTGTCGGCAGACCGCCGCTATGCCGGCATCGCCGTTCCGCAGGCCGAAAGCCTGAAGGACACCATCGCTCGCGCGCTTCCGGCCTACGAGGCGCTGGTCGTGCCCCAGTTGCAGGCCGGCAAGCGGGTGGTGATCGCCGCCCACGGCAATTCGCTGCGCGCACTGGTGAAGCACCTCTCCGGCATCTCCGACGCCGACATCGTCAGCTTCGAAATCCCGACGGGCGTCCCCATCCTCTACACGCTCGACGACAGCCTCAAGGCAACCGACCGTCGCTTCCTGGAACGCTGAGCCCAGCACTCCCATTCCCCGCGCTGCGCTTGCCAAGCAGCGCCCGCACCCTTAGGGCGCGTTTTTGGCCGCAGGATCGAACAGAGTGACTGTTTCCGTCGGGATCATCATGGGCAGCACCTCCGATTGGGAGACGATGCGCCACGCGGCAGATGTGCTGACCGCCCTCGCTGTCCCCCATGAAGTGAAGGTGGTGTCCGCGCACCGCACCCCGCGCCGCATGGTCGCCTATGCCGAGGCTGCGGCGGGCAGGGGTCTGAAGGTTATCATCGCAGGCGCCGGCGGTGCCGCCCACCTGCCCGGCATGGTCGCCAGCCTCACCCACCTGCCGGTGCTGGGCGTGCCCGTGCAGTCGGCCGCCCTGTCGGGCCAGGATTCGCTCCTCTCCATCGTGCAGATGCCGGCCGGTATCCCCGTCGGCACCCTCGCCATCGGCAAGGCCGGCGCCACCAACGCGGGGCTTCTCGCCGCCGCGATCCTGGCGACCGCCGACGAAGGCCTGTCGCAGCGCCTGCAGGCCTGGCGCCACGCCCAGACCGACGCCGTCGCGGACCAGCCCGCCTGATGACCATCCTGCCGGGGGCGACCATCGGAATCCTCGGCGGTGGGCAGCTCGGCCGCATGCTGGCGCTCGCCGCCGCGCCGCTGGGCTATCGGGTGCACATCTATGCCCCCGAGGGAGAGCTGGTGGCCGCCGACGTCGCCGCCGGCTGCACCTGCGCCGCCTACGAGGATCGCGACGCGCTCGCCGCCTTCGCCGCCCAGTGCGACGTCATCACCTACGAGTTCGAGAATGTCCCCTCCGACACCGTCGCCTTCCTCGAAGGGCTGAAGCCCGTCCGCCCGGGCCACGAGGCACTCGATGTCGCGCAGGACCGGCTGGCCGAAAAGCGCTTCGTCGAGGCGCTGGGCGGCCGCACCGCCCCCTATCGCGCGGTCGACACGCTCGACGACCTGCACGCGGCGCTCGCCGATCTCGGCACGCCCGCCATCCTGAAGACCCGCCGCTTCGGCTATGATGGCAAGGGGCAGGCGCGGATCGAACGT
Organism: Sandaracinobacter sp.; assembly: GCA_046316515.1. Classification (GTDB taxonomy): domain Bacteria; phylum Pseudomonadota; class Alphaproteobacteria; order Sphingomonadales; family Sphingomonadaceae; genus Sandaracinobacteroides. Next base: position 5,220 of record JBKDAC010000056.1, read on the forward strand.
CCGGCAGACGCCACCGTGGCCTTCGCCGACCTCGGCGGCCAGGGGCTCATCCTCGAAGGGCTCGTGCAATTCGCGGCCGAATTCTCGGTCATCGTCGCCCGCGGCGTCGACGGCCGGGAGGCGCATTACCCGGTCTGCCTCAACCGCCACGAAGGCGGCATCCTTGCCCGCACCGACATCCCGGCAACCAGCATCGCCGACGCGGATGTGGAGGCGGCGACCGCCCTTGTGGTCGCAGTGGCCGACAGGCTGGGCTATGTGGGCGTCCTCGCCTGCGAATTCTTCGCGACCGCGGCCGGCCCGGTCTTCAACGAGATGGCACCCCGTGTCCACAACAGCGGCCACTGGACGATCGAGGGCGCGCGCACGTCCCAGTTCGAACAGCATGTCCGCGCTGTCGCCGGGCTCCCGCTGGGCCCCGTCGCGCTCACCGCGCCCGGCTTCCGGATGGAGAATCTGCTGGGCGACACCAGCGACCGCTGGCCCGCGCTTCTGGCCGACCCGGCTGCCCATCTGCACCTCTATGGCAAGTCCGAGGCAGTCCCGGGCCGAAAGATGGGACATGTGACCTTTGTGAAGCAGACAGGCCTCTTCAAGAGCTGACCAGCTGTGCTATTCTCCGGGCGGAGAGCAAGGGAGATTTCGATGACGATCCTGTCCCGCCCGGTCCTTCTTGCCGCCGCCACGCTCGCAAGCCTGGGCTGGGCCGGCACGGCGAAGGCCGCCGCCACCATCCTGGGCGGCAGCAGCGCCGGCCGCGACTGCTATCTGGCCGCCGAACTCAAGCGCGACACCCGCAGCAGCCTCGCCGTCTGCACCCGCGCCCTCGATGTCGACGGCCTCTCCCGCCGCGACCGGGCGGCAACGCTGGTCAATCGCGGCATCATCCACATGCAGGCCCGCGACCTCGAAAGCGCCGTCCAGGACTATCGCGCAGCCATCGCGATCGAGCCTGACCTTGCCGAAGCCCATGTGAACCTCGGCATCGCCCTGCTGCACCGCGGCGGGCAGGACCAGGCCGCGATCGAGACCCTGACCCGCGCGCTGGAGATGAAGCCTGCCCGGCCGGAAGTCGCGCTCTACACCCGCGCCGTCGCCCACGAGATGGTGGGCAATGTCCGCGAAGCGTTCGAGGATTATTCGGCCGCCGCTGCCGCCGCGCCCGAGTGGAAGGAACCGGTCGAGCAGCTGAAGCGCTTCTCGGTCGAGCGCAAGGCAACCGCCAGAGGCTAGGATCCTGGGCTAGGGTTCCCAGACAATCCCCAGACTTGCAGGCGACTTGTTCGCCAGCAGCCGGTCGAAGGCCGCAGCATGGCCGCCTGCGCCCGCCACCGTTTCCACGGTCAGCCAGCGCGGAGTCGTTTCCAGGAAGGCTGACAGGCTGGCAGCCAGCTCCGCCTCGAAGGCGGCCGGGCCGATCTCGCGCGCCCGCGCCTCCCAGGCGCTGGGTGCGAAGAACAGGGCCGGCTGGGGGCCCTGCAGCTCCGCCTGGCCCGGGCTTGCCCAGTCGGTGTCGCCGACGATGTGGCTCGCCGTAAGTCCCTTCAGATGCGCATGAATCCGGGCCTTCAGGGCTCCGTTGCCGGCAAAGTCCACCAGCACGCTGGGCGCCGAGGGATCCAGCCCTTCCACCGCGTCATAGGTCAGCACCTTTGCATAGAGGCCCGACTGTTCCACGAAGTCCTGGTTCGCAGCCGAGGTCAGGCCGACGGGCTTTGCGCCGGCGCCGGCCAGGTTGAAGGCGGTGGCAAGCGCCGTCTTGGACGATGCGCTGGTAAGGATGATCGTGCGCCCCGCGGCAACGTCGGCAGCCAGGCTGTGCGCCAGTACGAAGCCGGTGCCATAGAGCGGCTGGAACAGCGCACTCAGCGCCTGGACGGCAGGATCGGAAACGTCGTCGGCCGGGCGATAACTGTTGTAAACGGGTGCCAGCGCCTGCCGGTGCGGTGCCAGATCCGAGAATCCCCCCGCCTTCAACGGCCCGGTCTGCAGCCGGACATGCGTGGCAGAGGGCCAATAGCCATAGAAGCGGCTGCCGACTGCCACATGCGGCACCCGGCTGGCAATGATGGTGGCATAACCCCAGACCGGCACGACGCCCCAGTCGGCATCGCTGGCCGGAAAGAAGTTCCAATAGAAGAGCGGTGGGCCGCCGTGGACGGCATAGGTGACGTTGTTCGACGTCAGGGCTGCGCGGTCGATCCGGGCGATCACCTCGCCATCTGCGGGTTCCAGATCGATCGGAACCTGCCGCCACCGGGACAGCTCCGTGCGCGCGCGTTCGATGGAATAGCCTGTCATATCGATGAATCCCTCGCCTTGGCGGCTGAGACGCTAGCCCAACAGGCAGATGCTGTCCCCCCTCTTGATGGAGAGACACTGGGGGGCGGGGAGAGCGAGCAATGGACGTGCGGGAACTGGCGGCCGACTATGTCGCAATGGTCGCCGCCGGACAGATGGACGCGGCAGCGCAGAAATACTGTCCGACGACATCGTCACGCGCGAGGCCATGCCCGGCGGCATGGCCGAGACGCACGGCAAAGCCCGCGCTGGACTAGGCCCACGCGCTGAAAAAGGCCCATGCCTGGTATGCCAACAACGAAATCCACGGATTCCGATCAGAAGGGCCGTTCGTAAACGGTGACAGCTTCCTGATCCTGATGGAGATTGACCAGACACCCAAGGGCAGAGGGCGGATGCAGATGCGCGAAGTCGTCAGCTACCGCATGGCCCACGGGAAGGTGGTCGAGGAATAACATCATTGTTGAAGAAGGGGCCCGTTTCCGGGCCTCTTCGACGTTCAGCTTTTACGCTGCTTCGCCCTCGATCACGGGCCCATCGTTCGCGCCGATCGCGACCTTGCGGGGCTTCTTGTGCTCGGGCACTTCGCGCTGCAGGTCGATGTTCAGAAGGCCATTCTCGAAGCTGGCGCCCGTCACCTTGATCACGTCGGCGAGCTGGAAGCGGCGCTCGAAGGCGCGCTTGGCGATGCCGCGATGCAGGAAGGTGCGCTCCGCCGGCTGCGCCTCGTCGGCGGCCTTGCCGGTCACCACCAGGGTGTTCTCCTGCACCGTGATGTCCAGTTCTGCGCGGGTGAAGCCGGCAACCGCCATGGTGATGCGGTAGGCGTCGGCGCCCAGCTTCTCGATATTGTAGGGTGGGAAGCTGGTGTCACCTTCGGTTGCGCGGGTCGCGATATCGAGCAGGCGGTTCAGGTTCTCGAACCCGATCGAGGAGCGCAGGAGGGGAGAGAAATCAAAGTTGGTCCGCATGATAAGTCCATCCTTTCAAAGCAATGGTCTGGTCTGGTGCCCGCCGCCATGGCCGGGCATCGTGGGGTGCGGCCCCATCAGGCGACCGCGTTCCACACTTGGGAATCTGGGTTGAGGATGGCTGCTTTCAAGGGGTGGTGAGGCGGCGCTGCACTTGCACGGGGGCACGGGCGGCCCCTAATGGAGCGCACAGGGCGGTCTGCGCCCGGACCCACGGACATGAGACAAGACGCATGACCTCGACCGCCGACATTCGGACCTCTTTCCTCGACCATTTCGCCGGTGCAGGCCATGCCGTGGTTCCGTCTGCGCCGCTGGTGCCGCAGAACGACCCGACGCTGATGTTCGTGAACGCCGGCATGGTGCCGTTCAAGAATGTGTTCACAGGCCTCGAAAAGCGGCCCTACACGACCGCGGCGTCCAGCCAGAAGTGCGTGCGCGCCGGCGGCAAGCACAATGATCTCGACAATGTGGGCTATACCGCGCGGCACCACACCTTCTTCGAGATGCTGGGGAATTTTTCCTTCGGAGATTATTTCAAGGACCAGGCGATCCACCTGGCCTGGGACCTGCTGACCAACAAGTGGGGGATCGACCGCAACCGTCTGACCGTCACCGTCTATCACACCGACGAAGAGGCGCATGCGCTGTGGAAGAAAATCGCCGGCCTGCCGGACGAGCGCATCATCCGCATCGCCACATCAGACAATTTCTGGTCCATGGGCGACACCGGCCCCTGTGGCCCCTGCTCGGAAATCTTCTTCGACCATGGCCCCCACATTCCCGGCGGCCCCCCGGGCAGCCCGAACGAAGACGGCGACCGCTTCGTCGAGGTGTGGAACCTGGTGTTCATGCAGTTCGACCAGCAGCCCGACGGCACCCGCCTGGCGCTGCCCAAGCCCTCCATCGATACCGGCATGGGCCTCGAACGGATCGCGGCGGTGCTGCAGGGCACGCACGACAATTTCGAAACCGACATCTTCAAGTCGCTGATCGGCGAATCCGGCGCGCTGACGAAGACGCAGACCGACGCCCCCAGCACCCGTGCCTCGCACCGGGTGATCGCCGATCACCTGCGCTCGGCCGGGTTCCTGGTGGCCGACGGCGTGCTGCCCGCAAACGAGGGCCGCGGCTATGTGCTGCGCCGGATCATGCGCCGCGCAATGCGCCATGCGCACCTGCTGGGGGCGACCGAACCCCTGATGCACCGGCTGGTGCCCAGCCTGGTGTCGGCGATGGGGGCTGCCTACCCCGAGCTGGTGCGCGCGCAGGCGCTGATTTCCGAGACGCTGAAGCTGGAGGAAACCCGCTTCCGCCAGACGCTGCAGAACGGCCTGAAGCTCCTGGACGAGGCGACCTCGGCCCTGACGCCGGGTGCCGTGCTGCCCGGCGATGTGGCCTTCCGCCTGTATGATACCTTTGGTTTCCCCTATGACCTGACCGAGGACGCGCTGAAGGCGCAGGGCCTGGGCGTGGACCGCGCCGGCTTCGACGCCGCGATGGCCGAGCAGAAGACCCGCGCCCGCGCCGCCTGGGCGGGCAGCGGGGCGTCCGCCACCGACAGCCTGTGGTTCGACCTTGCCGAGCGCGTGGGGGCCACCGACTTCATCGGCTATTCGACGACCGAGGCGGAAGGCACCGTGGTTGCGATCGTGAAGGACGGCGCGGAAGTGGCCGAGGCTCAGGCCGGCGACAGCATCATGATCATCACGAACCAAACGCCCTTCTATGCCGAATCCGGCGGCCAGGTAGGCGACACCGGCATGATTGCGGCCGGCGACGCGCTGGTCGAGGTGACCGACACCGCCAAGCCGCTGGGCAAGCTGCACGCCCATGTCGGCACGCTGAAGTCGGGCATGCTGCGGGTGGATGCAGCCGTGCAGATGAAGGTGGATGCAGAGCGGCGGGCGGCCGTGAAGGCGAACCATTCGGCAACCCATCTGATGCACGCCGCGCTCCGGAATGTGCTGGGCGGTCATGTCAGCCAGAAGGGCTCCCTGGTGGCGCCCGATCGGCTGCGCTTCGACTTTGCGCACCAGAAGGCGCTGAGCCCGCAGGAGATCGCCGCGGTTGAGGCCGAGGTGAACGCCGAGATCCGCGCGAACCTGCCTGTCGGCACGCGGCTGATGACGCCCGACGCTGCGATCGAGGCCGGTGCGCTGGCCCTGTTCGGCGAGAAATATGGCGAGGAAGTCCGCGTGCTGTCGATGGGCCGCGCCCAGCTTTCAGAGAGGGGCGAGGCGGGCCGCACCTATTCGGTCGAGCTGTGCGGCGGCACCCATGTGTCGGCGACCGGCGACATCGCCCTGTTCCGCATCGTGTCGGAAAGCGCGGTCTCGTCGGGCGTGCGGCGGATCGAGGCGTTGACCGGCGTCGAGGCGCTGAAGCATCTGGTGACGCAGGAAAATCTGCTGAAGTCGGCGGCTGCCGCCGTGAAGAGCCGGCCCGACGAGCTGCCCGAGCGGGTGTCGGGCCTTGCCGACACCGTCCGCAAGCTGGAACGCGAGCTGGCCGAGGCGAAGAAGACGCTCGCGCTGGCTGGGCCTGCCGCGACCGGAGGGTCGGTGCCGGAGCAGGTGGGCGCGGTGCCCTTCGTCGGCCGCGTGCTAGATGATCTGGACCCCAAGGAACTGCGCGGCCTGTTGGATGCCGAGCGGCAGAGCCACGGCAGCGGCGTGTTCGCGATCGTGGCGACCCGCGATGGGCGGGCCTCCATTGCGGTCAGCGTTTCGCCTGACCTGGTGGCAACGAACAGCGCAGTCGACCTGGTGCGCGCCGGCGTGGCCGCTCTGGGCGGGCAGGGCGGTGGCGGACGGCCCGACATGGCGCAGGGCGGTGGCCCGGATGCCGCAAAGGCGGCGGACGCGATTGCCGCGGTGAAGGCGGCGATCCGCCAGGCAGGCGCCGCCTGACCATGGCGACCCTTGCCGTGGACCAGGCCGCTGTGCCGCGGGTGAGCGCATCCGCGCCGCGCATCGCGATCATCGACATCGGCTCGAACTCGGTCCGTCTGGTCGTCTACAAGGGGCTGACCCGTACGCCTGCAATCCTGTTCAACGAGAAGGTGATGGCAGGGCTGGGCAAGGGCCTGAGCCCCGGAGGGAAACTGTCGCGCGAGGCGATGGACACGGCCATCACTGCGCTCGGCCGCTTTGCGCTGCTGTGCAATTCGATGGAAGTGGACAGTATCCGCGCGGTCGCCACTGCCGCCGTGCGTGACAGCTCCAATGGCGCCGTCTTCATTGCCCGGGTAAAGCAGGAAACAGGCCTGGATGTAGAGGTGATCGACGGCGAGACCGAGGCGCGGGGTGCCGCCTATGGCGTGATTGCCGGCATTCCCGACGCCGATGGCGTGGTGGGAGACCTGGGCGGCGGCTCGCTGGAGCTGGTGCGCATTGCCGACGGAGAGATTCACGAGCGGCTGTCTCTGCCTCTCGGCGCGCTCAGGCTTGACGCGTTCCGCAAGGCAAGCCGGCGGGACCTCGCCCACAAGATCGAGATCGGGCTGAAGGCGCTCGATTGGGCCGAGCTTGGGCGCGGCAAGCCCTTCTATGCCGTCGGCGGAAGCTGGCGCGCGTTGGCGCAGCTCTACATGCACCTGACCGACTGGCCGCTGCCGGTGATCCACCACCATGTGCTGCCGGCCGACGCGCCCGAGCGGCTGGTGCGCACGCTGGCGCAGATCACGCTGAAGTCGCTGAAGACCGTGCCTTCCATCTCCTCGTCACGGGCGCCGCAGCTGCCAGGTGCGGCTGCCATGCTGAAGGCGGTGACCAGGCGGCTGGGATCCAGCTGCATCATCACCTCGGCC
>JBKDAC010000057.1:0-2607 GCA_046316515.1 Sandaracinobacter sp.
CAGCTGCGCAAACGGCTCTACGGCCAGGCGGTGGACAACCTGAAACGGGCCCTGAAGCTGGCTGAGGCCAACAACGAGCCGACAGACCTATGACGGCAGCTTCCCGCCAAAGTTACGCCAGTAACAAAATTTCGAAGTGCCGGATATGCTAACCAGCCGCCCTCGCAACCGGTTCAGCCGCCGCTGTTGTCCGGCCGGCTCCCGTCGCGCCGCTCGCCCGGCTCAGGCACCAGGCCATAGCGGGCTGCCAGCTTCCACACATGCGGCGGCACCATCCACTTCATCCGGGCTGGATGGGCAGCCCGCAGGTGCAGCACCGTCTCGATGGCCTTCATCTCCAGCCGCGCACGCGCGAACTCCAGGCCCTTCGGCCCGCTCCGCGGCATCAGCCAGCCCACGATCGGGCGCGCCCAGTCGGGCATCTGCCTGACCGGCAGGCCACCGGCCGCCAGACGGGTGTTGGAAAGAAACCCCTTTACCGCGCCCGCTCGGCTGCCGCGGCTGCGCGGCGCCTCCAGATGCAGCTCGTCCCCCAGCAGGGCCAAAAGCTCGGCCCCCCGTTCGTTGCGTACCAGCAGCCACTGGTCGCCCTCGCCGCCCATATATCCCACCGTGATGTCGGCAAGCGCGTTGGTGTAATCCACGCAGGTGCGGCAGGTCAGCGGAAAGAAATCCCCCGGCAGCTTGGAAATCGGCAACATCAGGAAGGGCACCAGCCGATGCGTGCCATCGTCAAAGCGCAGCTCCACCCGATAGTCGGCGCGGAATTCCAGATAGCTGATCGTCTCGGGCCGGTCCGACAGCAGCGCCAGGAACTGGCGGAATTTCTCGGTCGTCGTATTGTCCGAACAGGGCGTCCCGATCACGTACAGCCGCTCGAAGCCAAGTTCGGCCTCCAGCGCGCGCAGGGCATGCACCTGGCAGGGGATGCCGATGATGGCCAGCCGTCGATGCCCGGCCGCGCGGGCCGGCTCCAGCAGCGCCAGCAGGGGCGCATACCCCATGCGCATGCCGCGCACGGCGGCCATGTCCTCGGCCCGCGTCACGATCACGGGCATCGGCTTCCATCGGTCGGCTGGGTCGGGCGCCATCGTCAGCACCGCATCCACCGCGCCCGTCTCCAGCAGGCGCTGGGCCAGCCGCGTGGTAATCCCCGTCCACTGCGCGCCCGGCAAAGGGGCCTTCAGCCGCGCCCGCAGCATCTGGCGGAACGGCCCGAAGAACAGCTCGTCGCCGGCTTCGTCCCGTGCCCGCCCGTGCACCCGCTGTTCGGCCGCCGCATAGTCGGGCCGGATGAACTGGCACGCCCGTCCGCAGGCGTCGGAGTCTGCCATCCGCGACACGCCGCAATCTGTGCACAGCCCGCGCGGCGCAGGCGCCCGGAACGGTGGAGACGCAAGGGGGCCATTCCCCACCCCATCCGCCTCGTCACCCCTGCCCATATGTGCGCGCGATCCTTCCCGAGCCTGCACAGTAGCGCAGTCCCGGCAGACCGCCAGCCCCCACACGAAGCGTCCCATACCTGACCCGTTCCCGGCACACCCCCGTCTTTTCGCCGCAACGGCACTTGACGCAGGCCAACAACACGTAGCGATATAATCGGATCAGGCGTGGACACAGATGCCGCAGACTAACAGTCAGTACCCGCCCAGGAATGGAACCTAACACACCCATGAAGCTTCTCGTCTGCCTCATCCTCGCCTCGTCTGCGCCGGCGCTTGCAGGGGGCAAGCTCGTCATCGTCGGCGGCGGGCTGTCGGCGGCGAACGCCGACGTGCATCGCGCCTTTCTCGATGCGCGCCCGGCCGACCGGCCGCAGATCGCGATCATCCCGTCGGCCTCGGGCGCGCCGGCCGCATCCGCCCGGGCATTTGCCGATGCCCTCGTCCGCCACGGCGCCCGGCCACAGGACATCGTGGTCGTGCACCTGGCGCAGGAAGACGACCCGGGAACCCCCGACATCGACGAACGCCGCTGGGCCCGCAATGCCGCCGACCCGGTCGAGATTGCCAAGATCTCGGGCGCGGGTGCCATTTGGCTGACCGGCGGAGACCAGCTGCGCACCACCAGCCTGCTGGCGCCGGCAGGCCGGGAAACGCCGATGCTCGCCGCCATCCGCGCGCGTCTTGCCGATGGCGCCGTTGTCGGCGGCTCCTCGGCAGGCGCCGCCATCATGAGCCGGGCGATGATCACCGAGGGCGATCCGCTGTCGGCCCTTCTCCAGCCGGTCAGCCGCCAGGCGCCCATTGAAACCGGTGCCCCGGATAACCGCGTCGCCGGTGGCGGACTGGTGATGGGCCAGGGCCTCGGCTTCCTTCCCCGGGGGCTGGTGGACCAGCATTTCAATGCCCGCCGCAGGCTGGGCCGGCTCACCCGCGCCCTGTTCGAACTGCCGCCCACAGACCGCTTCGGCTTCGGCATCGACGAGGACACGGCCCTTGTCGTCGACCTCACCGCCGGACAGGCGAAGGTGGTGGGCAGCGGCTCTGTCACCCTGCTCGACGCCCGCGCGGCCCGCCGCATCCCCGGCACCCGCTTCGGCGCCGAAGGGGTGCGCCTCGCAATTGCCGGCCGTGGCGACGCAATCGGCTTCGACCGGCTCGATGT